>JAAUTJ010000117.1 GCA_012031475.1 Leptolyngbyaceae cyanobacterium SM1_3_5
CGGGATTGCGCTGGCGCAGGCGCGACTGCTGATGCAGGAAAACAGCAGCGCCAGCAGCTTGCCGTGCAAAACCGCGAACTCGATCGCGCCCGCCAAGCCGCCGAACGCGCTACGCAAGCCAAAAGCTCGTTTTTGGCGACGATGAGCCATGAAATTCGGACGCCGATGAACGCCGTGCTGGGCATGACCGGATTGCTGCTGGATACGCACCTGGACGATCGCCAGCGCGATTTTGCCGAAACGATTCGGCTGAGCGGAGACGCGCTGCTGACGCTGATCAACGAAATTCTCGACTTTTCCAAGCTGGAAGCAGGCGAGATGGAACTGGAAATTCTCGACTTTGACATTGGCAACTGCGTCGAAGAAGTGGCGGAACTGCTGGCCGCTTCTGCCCACAGCAAAGGCTTGGAACTCGCCACGCTGATCGAGCCACACCTGCCGCGATCGCTGCGCGGTGACTACAGCCGCCTGCGCCAAATTCTGACGAACCTGGTCAGCAACGCGATCAAATTCACGGCTGAAGGGGAAGTGGTGATTCGCCTGAGTTTGGAGTTGGAAACCGCGACTCACGCCCAGTTTCGCTGCACTGTTTCGGATACGGGCATTGGCATTTCGCCCGCTCAGCAGCAGCGCTTATTTCAGCCGTTCACGCAGGTAGACGCTTCCACGACGCGGGAATTTGGCGGCACGGGGTTGGGACTGGCAATCTGTCGGCAACTGGTCGAGCGGATGGACGGTTCGATCGGCGTGGACAGTGCGGAAGGAGAAGGCGCGACTTTCTGGTTCACGGTTACGTTTGAGAAGCAGGCGCGGCAGGCAGTGATGGCGGCTGACCTCAAAGGGGTGCGATTGCTCGTGGTGGACGACAGCGCCACGAATCGCAAAATCGTTTGCCATCAGGCGATCGCCTGGGGAATCCAGGTCGATGAAGCGGCAAATGCGGCGATCGCGCTGGAGCGGCTACAGGCACAAGCTCGCCTTGGTCAGCCGTATGACATCGCCATTCTCGATATGCAGATGCCCAACATCAACGGCGAAATGCTCGCCCAGCAAATCAAAGCCGATTCGCGCCTCAGCCACACTCGTTTGGTGATGCTGACTTCAACCTGTACACCCGGACTGCCGCCGCTTGAGCCGCAAGGTTTCGCGGCCTATCTGGTCAAGCCTGTGCGCCAGTTGCGCCTGTTTGACTGTTTGCGCCAAGTCATGTATCCGTCGCAGTCGGAGCCGGATCGATCGCCCCCGCCGCCTGCCCTGCCCACTGAGGCGACCCGCCTGAAAATTTTGCTGGCCGAAGACAGCCAGATCAATCAAAAAGTTGCGATCAATCAGCTAAAGCATTTGGGCTATGTGGCGGATGTGGCGGCGAATGGCGCAGAAGTCCTCGATTTGCTCAGCCAGATTCGCTACGACATTGTGCTGATGGACTGCCAGATGCCAATTTTGGACGGCTACAACACCACGCGCCAAATTCGCCTCCAGTCCTACCCGCAGCCAATCATCATTGCCATGACCGCCAACGCGATGAAGGAAGACCGCGATCGCTGTTTGCGATCGGGCATGGACGACTACATCAGCAAGCCCGTGATGAAGGAAGATTTGGCGGCGAAGCTCGCCCACTGGAGCCAGCAACTCCAGATTGAAGTGCCCGCTGTTGACGCGCCCGACGGAATGCGCGAAGGGGCGATCGAGCCGGAGCCGCTGATCGACTGGAGCTATCTGCATCAGGTTTCGTCACACAACGAAGCGTTTGAGCAAGAACTGCTGCAAGTGCTGCTGCACACCTTGCCGCCGCGCCTCGAAAAGCTGCACACCTGCGTGGCGGCTCAGGACTATGCAGGAGTTGCACAGGAAGCCCACTACATCAAAGGCTGTAGCGCCAGCGTCGGGGCGAAACAGCTAGAGCAGCAAGCGTTTGAGCTAGAGCAGCAGGCTTTGGAGCAGCAGCCCTGTGACGCCCTGTTGCAGCGGCTAGAGCAAAGCTTCGATCGCATCCACCGCTACATCACCACGTCTTTCGAGTCCGGGTCAGAAAGTTCGATCGCCCCGATGCCGTGAGGGTTGGACAGACGACTGATAGATTGAGATCAGCCGAATTTCAGCAGGGTCATGAGCGGGATCGCGCAGCAGCTTGAATCGATCGTTTCAGCCAGCCAAATTTCCGCTTGGGAATCGCTGCCTGCCCCATCTCAACAGCAGCTTCGCGCTGCCGTCACGCCCGATACTCAAGTCGAGTGCATCGTCTATCCAGAAACGATCGCAGCCTTGGCCGACGTGATCGCCTGGGCAGGGCGCGATCGCATCCCCTTTTGCTGTGCGGCAGCCTGAGCAAACTGCACTGGGGCGGCTTGGCGCGGAATGTCCGCTTTGCGATCAGCACCGCTCGACTAAATCGCCTGATCGAACACGCCGTCGGGGATTTAACCGTCACGGCAGAGGCCGGAATGCGGCTGAGCGACCTGCAAACGATTTTGGCGCAGCAAGGCCAGTTTTGCCGATCGATCCCGCTTTCCCCGAATCGGCCACCTTGGGCGGCATTGTCGCCACTGCCGACAGCGGATCGCTCCGACAGCGCTATGGCGGCGTCCGCGATTTGCTGATTGGCGTCGATTTGGTGCGATCGGACGGGCAACGCGCCAAGGCGGGCGGGCGCGTCGTCAAGAACGTGGCGGGCTATGACTTAATGAAGCTGATGACCGGATCGTGGGGGACGCTGGCGGCGATCGCGCAGGTGACGCTGCGAATCTATCCGATCGCGCAAACTTCGCAGACCGTGATCCTCACCGGAAGCGCAGAAGGCATCGCACAGGCCGCGCAAACGCTGATCGGCTCATCGCTGACGCCGATCGCTGCCGATCTTTTGCCGCCCGCTACCGTTGCCGCCCTGAATCTCGGTGACGGCTTTGGGCTGATGGCGCGATTTGGCAGCATCGAAATTAGCGTCCGCGAACAGGTGAACAGTCTGCTGAAAGTGGGTGCGGCGATCGGTCTAGACGCCCAAGCGATCGAAGCAGACGACACGACTCTATGGCGAGCATTACGAGAACGAGTGACCGCTTCCGGCCAGGACAGCGCGATCGCCTGCAAAATAGGAGTATTACCCGCCAGAGCGGTCGCCCTGCTCGATGACCTGCGATCGATCGCCCCGTTGGGATTGGTTCACGCCAGCAGCGGCCTGGGACTGCTGCAATTTGCCGAACCTGCGGCGGCGGAACTGGGCAAAGTGCGATCGCGCTGCGAGGCAGACGGCGGATTTCTGACCGTTTTGAGCGGATCGATCGCCCTCAAACAGCAGTTCGACATTTGGGGCAATATCGGCAACGCCCTCCCCCTCATGCAAACGCTCAAACACCAATTCGATCCGCATTCCCTCCTCAACCCTGGCCGCTTCGTCGGCGGCATCTAACCCGTAGAGACGCGAGATCTCTCGATCTCGACTCGCCCGCCTTTCCGCCCCTCCCCGTACAGACGCGAGATCTCGCGTCTGTACCCGACACCCGATCCCCGACACCCGACACCCCATCGCCCATGACCACCAACCTCACGCCCGAAACCTCCACCCCTGACACGCCCGAACTCTTCTTCACGAAGGGCTTTGATGCGGATCATCCGCCCGACCCAAAGCTGATCGATAGCTGCGTCCACTGCGGCTTTTGCCTTTCGACCTGTCCGAGCTATCGCGTCCTGGGCAAAGAAACCGATTCGCCCAGAGGCCGAATCTACCTGATGGACGCAATCAACGAGCATGACGCGCCTCTTGATTCCCACCACGTTCGCAGCACTTCGATACCTGCCTGGGCTGCTTGGCCTGCGTGACAACCTGTCCGTCTGGGGTGCAGTATGACAAGCTGATTGCCGCGACTCGTCCGCAAGTCGAGCGCAACGTGGAGCGGAATTTGGGCGATCGCCTCTTTCGCCAGCTCATCTTCTCGATGTTTCCCTACCCCGATCGCCTGCGGGCGCTGCTGGTTCCGCTGTGGCTCTATCAAAATCCGGCTTGCAGGGCGTGGTGCGGAGTCTGCCGCTGCTGAAAAAATCTCGCCTCGACTGGCGGCAATGGAATCGATTTTGCCAGAAATCACAGGTAAGGCGTTTGCGGCTCCGCCTCCGACCGTTGTTCCCGCACAGGGCGAACAGCGCTATCGGGTCGGCGTGATTTTGGGCTGCGTCCAGCGCTTATTTTTCTCAGAAGTGAACGAGGCAACGGTGCGCGTTTTGACGGCGATCGGCTGCGAAGTCGTGATCCCCTCCGAGCAAGGCTGCTGCTCTGCCCTGCCGCAGCATCAGGGGCAAACCAATCAGGCGCAAGCCCTCGCTCGCCAGATGATCGACAGCTTTGCGGATACGAACGTCGATGCAATCATCATCAATGCGGCGGGTTGCGGACACACCTTGAAGGAATATGACCACATTTTGCAGGACGACCCCGACTATCGCGATCGCGCCAAAGCCTTCGTCGCCAAAGTCAAGGACGTGCAGGAATTTCTGGCCGCGATCGAATTCACCGCGCCGCTGCATCCCCTGCAAGAGGAACCGCTAACGATCGTGTATCAAGATGCCTGTCACCTGTTGCACGGTCAAAAAATCAGCCTTCAGCCGCGCCAGCTTTTGCGGAAAATTCCCGGCGTGACGCTGAAGGAGCCGATCGATGCGGCCTTGTGCTGTGGCAGTGCCGGAGTCTACAACCTGCTTCAGCCGGACGTGGCGGAAGAATTGGGACGCCAAAAAATCGACAATCTGCTGGCAACGGGCGCAACCCTGATCGCCTCATCGAATCCGGGCTGTTCGCTGCAAATCCAAAAGCATCTGCGCGAGCAAACCAAACCGTGCCGATTCTCCATCCAATGCGATTGCTGGATTATTCGATTCGCAACGTCAAACTGTAGGTGACGATCGCAACAATCAAAAAATCCTGCCCTAGCCTCTATCAAGCGAAAGGCGAATTTCTCTGACAATCTCGCTAACACTAAAAGGGTGGCGGGTCTCATCCGATGCGGCCAGCACCTTAATTTGTTTACTGAAAATTACCATTAGTTATGCAAACGACGATCGCTCTAACTGCCGACTACACACTTGCCGAAGCGCAGTTTGTGACGCTTCTGGAACTGGAAAATCTCGATCAGCAACTCCGGCAGCAACCGCAGATTGCCGAACAGTTTGAGGCTGCGATCGAGCAAGCTCTTAACGCGACTTATCTCAGCGGTGGTGAAGGTGACGAGACGGCGCACCGATTTCTTCAGCGCGTTCTCTATCGAATTAATCGCCTGAAGCTATTTTGGTACGACGACCTGCGCCACTACACGAACGAGCGATCGCCCTACCTGATGCAGATTCGCGAGCGGATCGAAACGCCCTGGCAGCAGTGGAACTGGCTCAGATGGATGTGCCCACCCTGAAGGCGATCGATTCGCCGGAACAGGTGAAACAGGCGTTGCGCGATCGAGCAGTGGCCGACCTCGATCCGACTTTGAACGCGGATAGCCGCTACATGCGCGAAGAAATGCCGCTGGAAGGCTATCGGCATTTGCTGGCGATCGCCTCGTTTGATGGCTTGGTCGAGGCCAGTCGGCTGTCGCGGATTTTGGGCGGCGCGGCGAACGAAATTCAATGCACGTTAGTCCGAGTGCTGCTGGAAGAATATGGCAACGGGCGACTGGCTCGCAAGCATTCCACTTTCTTCGCGCAGATGATGGAAGAGTTAAATCTGCACACCGAGCCGGAAGCTTACTTTGATATCGTTCCCTGGCAGGTGTTGGCCGGAATTAACCACAACTTTTGCTGACCGAGTGCAAGCGGCACTTCCTGCGCTACAACGGCGGGCTGGCCTACTTTGAGGTGGCTGGGCCAGCGGCGTACCGGAACTATTTAGCGGCGGCTGAGCGGCTGAACTTGTCGAAGACGGCTTCGGGCTATTGGGATTTGCACATTCGCGAGGATGAGCGGCACGGGCAATGGATGATGGACGATGTGACGCTGCCCCTAGTCGATCGCTATCCGCAAGATGCCTGGGAAATTGTCCTGGGATACGACCAGGAGAAGCAGTTGGGCGATCGCGCCAGTGCTGCGGTTGTGCGATCGATTCGAGCCGCGACAAGTGTGAAGTAGACCATTTGCGCGGTTCAGATTTTGCCACAATCCCCGGATGTTCTCCAGATCGTCCGGGGGTTTTTGATTGGAGTGCATCTTACCGAAATCGGCAACTCTAGCGGGTGGATTTGGGGAAGCTTGAGATGGCTAAGAAGCTTCACTGCGCTTGGGGCAGGATAGGAAATCAATTTCCTAGCTCAAAGCGAAAACCCATTGAAATGGGTTGAACCTGAGATCTTGCACCTGTGGAACAACGCGCCCTGAATTAAAATTCAAAGCGAACAGCGCAAATCACAAATGACTGAGAGGCCGATCGCACCAAGGTTCTCACCCGTTTGAACGGGTTTTCGCTTCCAGCCCGAAATTGATTTCAGGGCGGGTCATGCCACCGATGCAAGATCTGAGATTCAACGGAAACCAATCTGTCTCCAACCATGAAGCGCTATTTTGTGGCTCTGCTGCTGCCGGAAACCTTGGAAGCCTACGCGATCGAAACGATCGAACTGCTGCGCGATCGCTACGGAACCGGAACGGCCAACGCGCCGCCGCACATTACGCTGGCTCCGCCGTTTCACTGGTCGCCCGAAGCAGTCGATCGACTCGAAGCGCAACTGCAAACCTTTGGGCAGGCTGAAGCGCCTGTGGACGTGCAGATTGCTGGATTTGCTGCGTTTGCGCCGCGTGTGCTGTATCTGAACGTGGTGCGATCGCCCGACCTGCTCGCTTTACAGGCGGGGCTGACGATCGCGCTTGAATCTGGTTTGGGCATTGTCGATGCACACAAATCGCGATCGTTTGCGCCGCATATTACAGTCGCCTCGCGCCGGATAACGCGACCGATTTTTCGGCAGGCTTGGGCAGAACTGGAGTCGCGATCGATCGAATATTCGTTCACGACCACTGCGATCGTGCTGCTGGAGCATGATGGGCGCGGCTGGCAGGTGCGGCGATCGATTCCGCTGAGTGAACACCGTGCTTGAGTGAACGCTGGACAGAAAGTCAAGATTTATTGACATAGGCTAGACAATAACTTGCAAAACAGTAACAATGAATACAGAAATTAAATTTATTGCTTTAACGCATGGCGATCGCCTCGCCTGCGAAAACTGGAGGAAAACATGAAACTTAGCTATCGCGGTGTGGATTACGAATACAATCCCAATCAAAAAGTTCGCGATCTCGACGCATACGGCACTTATCGCGGTGCAGAAATTCACTTCACGTCGCACACTCGCACTCAGCCCCGCGCCACAGGCTTGAAATATCGGGGTGCAGCTTATGACCAGTAGGACAGCCTACGGCCAGTAGGACTGGAACGATCGCCGCAGACTGCGATCGCCCTGCCTGTTTACCTGTGTTTTGGTGAAATCAGCACCCGCTTCTGGGTGCTTTTTTTGTGCGAACGAGTGGGCGATCGCTGCTTTTGGCAACTCCAAACATTTCGCCTCGAAAGCTTCATCAAGCCCTTATCAAACGCCCTCAGCCGCAGTGCTAGCGTTGGGAACGAGACGATTTGTTAGAGAGAGCGACAGCAATGGCAGCGATTATCGGCACCGCATCCAATGATGTGCTGTTTGGGACGGGAGAAGATGACTACTTTGACGGCAAAGCGGGCGAAGATGCGTTCAACGGCAGCCTTGGCAACGACACCTATCTCGTCACAAATCCGGGTACGGTGATCGTCGAGTATCCCAGAGAAGGCTTTGATAAGGCGATCGTCTCCTTTAGCTACAGCTTGCCCGCGAACGTCGAAAATCTCGATTTGGAAGCGGGAATTTTCGGCAGAGGCAACAGCTTAAACAACCTGCTCGAAGGCAATCGATCGAACAACGTCCTCCGAGGGGTCAGCGGTCGTGATGTTCTCTACGGCTTTGACGGCAACGATCGGCTTGATGGCGGCGGCGGCAACGATCGTCTGTTTGGCGGCGGCGGCAGAGATACCCTGATTGCAGGCGGCGGATACGACGAACTCGACGGCGGTGAGGGCAACGATCTCTACATTGTCGAAAGCTACAGCTTCAAAATCATCGAGCGGGCGGGGCGATCGCAAGACACGCTGAGAATTCCCCTCAACTACACGCTGGAAAAAACCGGAATCGAAAATTTGGTGCTGCTCGGTCGCGCTCGGTTTGGCACGGGCAACGCGGGCGACAACACGATCGGCGGCAATCGCTTTGCGAATCTGCTTTCTGGACTGGAAGGCGACGATACGCTGCTGGGCGATCGCGGCAGCGACATTCTCTATGGCAATCGAGGCGGCGATACGCTGCGCGGCGGCGCAGGCAACGATCAGCTTTTCGGCCAAACCGGAAACGATCGCCTGCTGGGTGAGCAAGGCGACGATCAGCTTGTGGGCGAAAACGGTAACGATGTTCTGAACGGCTGGGGCGGCGGCAAACTCGAACGCGATCGACTCACGGGCGGCGAGGGAGCCGACCGATTTGTGATCGGACAAAGGAGGGACAGTGCCTATCTGGGAGCGGGCTACGCGACGATCGTGGATTTCGATCGATCCGAGCGCGACCAGATTCAAATCGGTTCTCCGATCAACCGCTACAGGCTGGTCAACCGCAATTCGATCGGAGAGGCCAAGGCAGACACCGAAATTTACAAAGGTCGAGATCTGATTGCGATCGTCCAGGATATTGAACTGAATCGGCGCGATTTGATTGTGGCGATCTCTCTAAAACGGAATCCATTCGAGTCGATCGCGCCATTCTTCGGCTTCACTCGCTTCCCAAATCAAAAGCAGCGTTTGGGCAACTTCTCGTAACGGCGTTTCAGGTCGCACCCAAAGCAATCCCCAAATGCGATTGCCCGCTGACCAGTGCGCTTCTAGATGTGATGGCATACTGGCACGATTGTCGGTCACAAGAATTCGCTGAGACAGTTCTAGATATCTGAGAATTTCTGGATCAGTTGTGCCGAATGAAGGTGCAGTTGCTTCACCCACTCTGAGAACATCAACGCTGGGATTCAATCGCAAAACAGCCGTTTTCAAGCGAGGTGGCAGATTTTCGTCCAGCAAAAAGCAAACTTTCATTCAATCTGAACTGCTTCGCGATTTTGCTGGGTGCGAATCGCTCTTAATCGCTGAATCAGTGGAGAAGGATTTGCTGCCCATTCTTGATAGTGCTGTTCGCGTTGTTGACGCACTCGCAGCAAATAGGCATCGAGCTTGGAGCGATCGCTCAAATAGTAAGTAATGGTGGCATAAATCTTTTCCAAACTTAGGTCAGGATAAACGGCTAGAGTTTCTTCTGTAGTGTATCCATCCAAGTAATGCTCTAATACGAGATCGATCCCGATGCGATGTCCTTTAATGCGGATATCATCGGCGTTCAGAAAATCAAAATAATCTTCAAGCTGCATAGCGCTTCCTCTAGTTTGGGTTGCGATCACCTTAACCACATTAGGAGTCCATATTAACCTCACTTAGCAGAGTGTTTTCTAGAGAATTCTGGACACATAGACACTAAGCAAACTGGCAGTGAGGATAATTAATCCTATCGAAAATGCAGCAAGCAATAAATAAAATAAGACCCAAGTAGTTGTGCCCAAGCAATCTGCTCTCCTGCCGATGCTTTCAATGCTTTTATCGAGAGCCTTGATCTTTCATGAGATTCCTGCATCTGATGTGCTTTTGCTCGATCACGACGGTGCTTAATCTTTTGTGCTGTGGCTTGAAAATCAAGAAGCCGTGTCACCGTTGCAACACTACCTAGAAGAATAGAAATCCCAAAAAGAAAAATCGATGCAAGATAAAGGTATGCGTACAAATTCTTTGGAGTAAACGATGCTTCCTTAAGCAAAGATACGCTGAAGCCCAGAGCAGCAACAGCGTAACCTGTGAACAAGTTGATCAGCAAACGAGAGTTGCGCGATCGCCTGAGTCTGCCACCGAACAAATCTCTCGTTAATGTCACAAGCTAATACCTCAAAGTTCAACTACAGCGTCAGCGACTGCGGATCGGTTTCGATCAGCTTCGCCAAATCTTGCAGGAAGGCGGCGGCATCAGCTCCGTAGATGATGCGGTGATCG
>JAAUTJ010000118.1 GCA_012031475.1 Leptolyngbyaceae cyanobacterium SM1_3_5
GATCAAATTGACTTCATCGATCGTAAAATAATTTGCAGTCCTGATGCGGTCATCTGTGAAAGCATCAGCAGATACAGCGAGGTGGCGTCTAGCTGCAAATGTCCCCATTCGCCATCTCCGACGACCGTATCGCCTGTTTCCGTGTCGTATTTGGCGTGGAGCGCGTCGAGCGGAGCCTGCGTAGATTTGAAAAATTCGACTTTGTGCGCCTGCCGCATCATCGCAAACAGCAGACCGCGCATCAGTTTGACAACGCTGTGTTCCAGTTCGTAGGCGCGTCCCTGATTGGCATCCAGCTTGCGATAGGCGATCGCCAACCCCCACACGGCCAAAATGCTGTACACATTGTCGCGCACCCAGGCATCCGTGTAGTCGCCATGCGCGGTGACGGCAGTGCTGGCGGGAAGCAGTCCGGTAATCGGACTTTGGCGCGACAAATCAGCGCTTTGACTTCCTGGTAGTAGGCATCAAGCGATCGAGCGGTGGCGGCGGGAGAGCGATCGAGAGTCATAGCTGGCGATGGCGAAACTTTCTTCAATTCTGCCCAAGTAGAGATGACAGACTGTATTTCGTGCGACTTTAATTACCGCCTGTTTGTCTGAACAATCCAAAGCTGAGAATAAGGCGATCGCTTTTTGACCTGCGTTATTACAGAGTTTTTGTTAAGAAAAATAGGCTTTGCCCTTCTGGGAAATTGGGCAGTTCTCCGAATACCGCATACCCCAGCTTTTGATAGAATTCGGGTGCTTGAAAGCTGTAAGTTCCCAAGTAGACGGAGTGGCAACCCCGCTGAATTGCTTCTGCTTCTGCCGCAGCGAGCATTGCCGATCCGTACCCTCCTTTTCGATAGGATTCTTGAATCCAAAAGACATCGACATAAAGCCATTGCCAGTAGGTATAGCCAACTAATCCACCGACGAGTCGATCGCAATCTCTGAGAAAAACGGCTAGATGCTGGTAATTTTCTTCACCTGCACAATGCTGATTGAACTGGTTAATTTGCTGACGAATATATTTTTCTTCGTCCGATTTTGGCTTCGCCGTAATTTCGATTTTTAGCTCTGGCTGCATCACCGTTTCTCATCGAAAAAAACTGCCTTCATTTTAGGTGGAAGCGATCGATCGACACGCTACAATATCAGACCTGACCCGCCGCATCCAAGGAGAAGACATGGACGTGATCCCCGCGATCGATTTGCTGGAAGGACGCTGTGTGCGGCTGTATCAAGGCGACTATGCCCAGTCGGAAGTGTTTGACGAAAATCCGATCGCAGTGGCAAGGCAGTGGGTTGATCAGGGCGCACAATGGCTGCATTTGGTGGATTTGGACGGCGCAAAAGTTGGGCATCCGGTCAATTCGGAGACGATCGCGGCGATCGTGCGGGCGGTTGATGTGCCCGTGCAGGTGGGCGGCGGCTTGCGGACTCGCGACAGCATTGCCAGCTTACTGAACTTGGGTGTGCGGCGCGTGATTCTCGGAACCGTTGCCGTTGAGCAGCCGGAACTGGTCGGACAGGTCTGCCGTGAATTTCCAGGGCAAATCGTGATCGGCATTGATGCGCGAGACGGCAAAGTCGCAACACGCGGCTGGCTGGAAACCTCAGAAGTGGAGGCGATCGACCTTGCTCAACAGATGCAGCAGGCCGGAGCTTGCGCGATCATCTACACGGACATTCACCGCGACGGCACGATGCAAGGCCCCAACCGGGAAGCCCTCCGCAGCTTGGCCGAAGCGATCGAAATTCCCGTGATTGCGTCAGGCGGAATCAGTTCCGTTCGCGATCTGTTGCGCCTGATGTCGCTCGAATCGGTGGGCGTGACGGCGCGATCGTCGGACGCGCCATCTACACTGGAGCGATTTCGCTGAAAGAAGCAGTGCAGGCAGTGGGAGCCGCCCGATTAATTGATGTGCCGCCGGATTTTGGGTCGTCTGCGATCGCTTAGTCGATCGCCTGAGCAAACGTAGGATCAGATGCGCCTTCAATTTTTTCGCGCTTCAGCTTGGGAATTGTTTGCGGGTCGCGAACGTTGGGCGGAGCTAGCAAAATTGCAGTCACACTCGCATAGCCGCTTTCCAGATCGGCATCAATCAGCACGGCTAGCACATCCTGCTCAACAATTTGGGCAATTTCGGCTTGGATCGCGGCTTTGATTGAGTCTTGCAGATGCCGCCGCAGTTGCTTTGCCAAATCTAGCTTTCCAACGTCGATCAACGTGCGTTCCGCAGGTGAAGTGGTGTCTTCTAGCACGATCGTTAAGCTTTCATCAAACATCTGACAAATTGCTTTCGCAGGCCGCTGACCAATTCGATCGCGAAAAATCGTTTGAATGCGCTGTCCGAGTGCGCGTTCTAATTGTCCTCTTGTCGGTTCAGCTACCATTTTGTTTTTCCTCAGCCGATCGCTACAGTTCACAGAGTCACAGGACATTGAGCGTAAAACAGGCGATTGCACTTCAGCTTCTACCAATGGATAAGCAAGCCTCAATCAGATTGAGTAAGAAGCAGCATTAAAGCGATTTGAAGGGCGATCGAAGCAAAGGCCAAGCCGCCCGAAGACGACTCAGCCTGAAATTTTGAATGAATATTGGAGCAATGCTTGAAAAACAAATGACCGCTTAGAGGCGATCGAACCTTACCAGTTTAGTTGTCGTCGCCTTCAAAAAATTCCTTGACGCGATCGACTAAACTTTCACCCTGCTCTTTGCCTCAGTTTTCGCATCTTCCAGTCGAGTTTGAGTTGCGCCCGTTGCCTGCTTAACGCGACCCGCCACCTGATCGGCAGGGCTACCCACTTCATCGCCATTTTCTTTTTGCATATAGCCTTCGAGTTCGCGATCGGCTGCTTCTGCTCGCCGCTCCATCTCGGTCGAAGCGATGACTTGCGAACCGGATGCGCCCGCTGCGATTGCCTTGGCCGGAACACTGACCATCAAAACGATTATGATGGCGACGAATCGCGATCGCCAATTTTTCGTCCCCGTTGAAACAAGCTCATCTCTAACTTCCTCAATTAAGCAATGGTTAATCTGTGAACAACAGCGTTTTGCCTGTTCCAGCTACTCACCATAACCAGGGTAATCAAAATGGCATCTGCTGAAAGATAGGCGCAGAGGAACGAGATTTTGGCTACTTGCTTGAGGATGAAATTTCTTTCTGCCGCAAAAAATGCCCAATTAAGTAAAGTGACCCACACAGCACGATCGCCCCTTTTTCCTTCGTTGCCTCCAGTGCCGAAATTTCATCCGCAAACACCTCGCAGGCGCTTAGCTTTGGACAAATCGATCGCGCCAAATCCGCCAGTTTCAACAAGTCAACGGGCGTATGTTCCGGCACGGGAACCAGAAACAGCGAATCGTTCGATCGCAACAACTCCCGCAAAACATCCGCATGATCTTTGCCGCCAATCATGCCAATAATCCACTGAATCGGCGGCGTAATTCGATCGCTGCTGTCCAGATATTGGCGCAGCGCGATCGCCCCTGCCGGATTGTGTGCGCCGTCGATCAGTAAGGTTCGACTGCGCCAACTTGTCCACTGCAAGCGCCCCGGCCAGCGCGTTTGCTTCATGCCCTGCCCGATCGCCTCGTCGGAAATTTGCCAGCCCTGCTGTCTGAGGATTTGTAAGGTGGCGATTGCCAAACTGGAATTGATCAGTTGATGCGCTCCAAGTAAAGGTAGGGGAAATTTGAGGCTGTCCGCTTCCTCAGTGCTTGATCCCCGAAATTCTGCCCAGCCATTTCCCAGATCGATCGCAGGCGGCGGAAACACGGCGGGACAGTTCAAGGCTTGGAGGCGATCGAAGATCACGGCTGCGGTTTCCGGTGGCAGCGGCGCGAGGACGGCAGGACATCCGGGCTTGAGAATTCCGGCTTTTTCGCGAGCGATATCAGCCAAAGTGGGGCCAAGCCGCTGCCAGTGTTCCAGGCTGAGCGAGGTGATGACGCTGACCAAGGGGCGATCGATCACATTCGTCGCGTCCAACCTGCCGCCCAAACCGACTTCCATCACGGCCACATCGACCTGCTGCTGCGCGAAATACAGCCACGCTGCCGCTGTAAAAACTTCAAATTGCGTCGGGGAAGGCTTTTGGGGATCAATGGCTTCGACTACTTGCTGAAGCAGTTTCAGCAGGTCAGCGGGATCGATCGCCACACCGTTCACGCTCATCCGCTCACACCAATCCACCAAATGCGGCGAAATGTATCGCCCAACCCGATAGCCCGCCACCTCCAACACCGAACTGAGATACGCACAGACCGAGCCTTTCCCATTGCTGCCCGCAATGTGCAGCACCGCCACCCGCCGCTCTGGATTGCCCAAAGCCGCCAGCAGCGTTTGAATCCGCTCCAGCCCAAGCTCCACGCCAAAGTGGGCAAATCGATCGAGCAGGGCTTCAACCTGAGCCAGCGGTGCAGTCAGAGTAGTTTCAAAGGGGAGCATGGCGATCGCTAACAGAGAATCTTTATTTTGCCCGATCGCAGGTTGTCAGTGGCACTCGATCGGGCGCTAGCGTCTTCACTGGATGGAGAAACTGACTGTGTTTGAATCAGGCTGCTAGAGTAAGCTTGACTCATGGTTTAGTTCGATCGATCGCCACGACCAGCAGCTACAGCGATTTTCGGCTTGGTAAGCTACAGGGAAGTGCCAAGCAGCGACTTCTCAAGCAGGTAGATCGTGCGGCTGATTTAAGACAACCGCCATCAGGCAAACTTGGCACATCTCATACTGTGAAAGCCCCCATTCATGAGTAGTTCTGCCAGAAAAAAGAAGACGATCTTGTTTTTGGCAGCGAATCCCAAGGACTCGACACCGCTTCGCTTGGGTGAAGAAGTCAAGGAAATCGAAGAGGGACTACTCCGGGCTGAGCAGCGAGGCAAATTTCAGCTTAAGCAGGAATGGGCGGTGAGACCGAGAGATATGCGGCGGGCGATTTTGGGACTGAAACCTCAGATCGTGCATTTTTCTGGGCATGGGGCAGGGGCAGGCGGGTTGGCGCTGGAGGATGATGCTGGAAAGATGAAGCTGGTTGACACCGAAGCACTGGCCTCTTTGTTTGCCTTGTTTAAAGATCAGATCGAGTGTGTCGTTTTGAACGCCTGCTATTCGGAAATTCAGGCAGCGGCGATCGTCCGTCATATTCCCTACGTGATCGGCATGAAGCAGGCAGTAGGAGACAAAGCGGCTCAAGAGTTTGCGATCGGCTTTTACGATGCGCTGGGGGCGGGACGATCGATCGACTTTGCCTATGAATATGGCTGCACCAGCATTCAGTTTGCAGGCATTCCCGAACAGCTTACGCCCGTCTTGAAGAAGAAATCTGATTTGAGCGGAGCCGCAGCGAGCAGTGTTTCGATCGCGTCTGAATTGGCAGAAGATGCCCGCAAGTTAACGCCGATTCCAAAAAGGAATTGTCTCAGTCTGATGGTGAAACTGCCAAGGCTGCGATCGAGCTAGAGACACCAGAAGGATCGGTCAGCCTCAACTCGCGGCTGTATGTCGATCGTCCTCCGGTTGAATCAGACTCTCATACCGAAGTTTTGAAACCAGGGTCATTGATTCGGGTCAAGGCTCCCCGGCAGATGGGCAAGTCCTCCTTAATGCAGCGCATTTTGCTCATGCCCGCCAGCGGGGACATCGCACCGCTGCAATCAGCTTTGAGTCTGCCGATGCTGAGTTTTTGGGCAGCATTGATTTGCTTTTGCAGTGGTTTTGCGCCAGCGTCAGCAACGAACTGGAGATGGACGATCGCCTTGCTGATTTTTGGAAAGGCGTTTTGGGCAGCAAAAACAAATGCACGAACTACTTCCAGCGCTATCTGTTGACGACGCTGACGAAACCGCTGACGCTGGGACTGGATGATGTCGATCAGGTGTTTGAACATCTGAAGACGGCGCAAGACTTTTTTGGGCTGCTGCGGGCTTGGCACGAAAAAGGCAAAAACGAACCGATCTGGCAAAATCTGCGGCTGGTGATCGTGCATTCCAAAGAAGTCTACATTCCGCTCAACATTAACCAGTCGCCGTTTAACGTTGGACTGCCGATCGATCTGCCCGAACTGACTCAGACTCAGGTGAGCGACCTGGTGAAACGGCACGGGCTGAACTGGTCAAATGGCGAAACTGAGCAGCTTATGGCGATCGTCGATGGTCATCCGTATCTGGTGCGAAAGGCACTTTATGACATCGCTCGCGGCAGCTTGAGCTTGAACGACCTGGCGCAAGTTGCCCCGACTGAAGCCGGACTGTATGGCGAACATCTGCGGCGGCATTTGCTGAACCTGATGGCTGACCCTAGCTTGGAGGCGGCGATGCGACAGGTGATTGCGGCTGAGGGCGCGGTGCGAATTGAGCCGAGTCAGGCCTTTAAGCTGCGGAGCATGGGTCTGGTGCAGCTCAAGGGCAACGATGTTGAGCCGCTGTGCAATCTGTATCGGCTCTATTTTCGCGATCGATTGGAGGTGAAGTGATGACCTCATCACCGCAGCCGTATGACTATCAGGTGGGCGGCAGTTTGCCGATCGATGCGCCGACCTATGTGCGGCGACGGGCAGACCAGGAGTTTTATGAGGCGCTGAAGGCGGGTGAATTTTGCTATGTGTTGAATTCGCGGCAGATGGGCAAGTCGAGCCTGCGGGTGCAGACGATGCGGCGATTGCAGCAGGAGGGATATGCTTGTGCGGCGATCGACATTACGGCGATCGGGTCGTCGGACATTACCGCTGAGCAGTGGTATGCGGGGATGATCGATTCGCTGGTCGGCAGTTTGGAGCTGTATTCGCGCTTTGATCTGGATGACTGGTGGGAAGCGCAAGGGTTGCTCTCTCCCGTGCAGCGGTTCAGCAAGTTTATTGGCGAGGTGCTGCTGCGCGAGATTAAACAGCCGATCGCCCTTTTTGTGGACGAGATTGATAGCGTCCTTGCCCTGCCGTTTAGCCAGGACGACTTTTTTGCCGTGATTCGGGAGTGCTATAACCGCCGCGCTGACCAGCCCGCTTACGATCGCCTCACGTTTGCTCTAATTGGCGTGGCGACTCCCTCAGATTTGATTCAAGACCGTCGGCGCACGCCGTTTAATATTGGTTGGGCGATCGAACTGGGCGGCTTTGAGCTGGCGGAAGCGGCCTCACTGACGGTGGGACTTGTGCCCAAGGCGGCGCATCCGCAGGCAGTGTTGGCCGCTGTGCTGGACTGGACGGGCGGACAGCCGTTTTTGACGCAAAAGGTGTGTCGGCTGATTGCTCAGGCCAAGCAGATTCCTTTGAGCGATGAAGCGCGGTGGGTGGCGGATGTTGTGCAGGCTCGCGTGATTGACAACTGGGAAGCGCAGGATGTGCCGGAGCATTTGAAGACGATTCGCGATCGCCTCCTTCGCAGTGAAGAGCGCACCGGACGACTGCTGGGACTTTATCAGCAGGTGCTTGAGCAGGGAACGCTTCCCGCGAACGACAGCCCGGAACAAATGGATCTGCGGCTCTCTGGTCTGGTGGTGAAGCGCGACGGTCAGTTGCAGGTGCGAAACCCGATTTATGCCGCCGTGTTTAACTTGACTTGGGTGGAGGCGGCACTGGCAAAGCTGCGTCCTTATGCTCCGTTGTTGAATGCCTGGGAGCAGTCGGAGCAGCAAGATCGATCGCGTCTGCTGCAAGGGGCGGCGTTGCAGGAGGCACAGGCTTGGGCGGCAGGAAAAAGCTTGAGCGACGAGGACTATCAGTTTCTCAGGGCAAGTGAGGAACTCGATCGACAGGCGATGCAGGACAAGTTGCAGGCGCAGACGCAGGCCAATCGACTGTTGACCAAGGCACGAAAAAGGGCGTATCTCATTACGATCGCCTCGGTGGTGGCGCTGGTCGTTTCTTTGGTCGGAGCGACGATCGCTGGGAATCAAGCGATTCAAGCCGAAAACAATGCTTCACAAGCGGCTCAAACTGCTCAGCAAGAACAGCAAAAAGCGGCTTCAGCGCAGTTCGATCTAGCGACTACCCAGCGGCAGCTAGCAACCACTCGACAGGAAAGTGAAGCAGCGCAGCGACAGGCAAGACAGGCGCAGCAGAAAGCCCAGCAGGACACACAGGCAGCACAGGCAGAGCAGGCAAAAGCGCAGCAGCGGGTACGGGATGCCCAGCAGCAGCTTGACGCGGCAAACAGTCAGATTGTTAGAGCAAGGCGAGAAACCCAGTCGGCCACACAAATTACAAATCAGGCACGGGAGCAGGCGAACCAGGCAAGAACAGCGTTGACACAAGCACGAGTCCAAACAGAACAGCTAGAAGCAGCGCAGGTACGGGCACAG
Source organism: Leptolyngbyaceae cyanobacterium SM1_3_5 (assembly GCA_012031475.1). Taxonomy (GTDB): domain Bacteria; phylum Cyanobacteriota; class Cyanobacteriia; order Elainellales; family Elainellaceae; genus JAAUTJ01. The sequence goes on from JAAUTJ010000118.1 coordinate 8,291, forward strand.
GAGGCATACAGCACAGCAGTATTGAGCCTGCGACGGGCAGAAGTGAGCCTGAAAACTGCGAGGGCGAATGAGCGGTTTTCGAGTGGACAGATTTTTACGGCTTTGCTGGAGAGCCTGGGAGCGGGGCAAATGTATAAGCGGCTCGAACAGGCGGGTGGGGGGCAGAACGGTATACAAGCACAAGTTATGTCCGCACTGTATTCGGCGATCTATAGTGTGCGTGAGCGCAACACGCTGTCAGGACATCAACGTGCTGTCATTAGCGTCAGCTTCAGCCCGGATGGTCAGACGTTAGCTTCGGGCAGTAATGACGATACCATCATTCTCTGGGTCTGGGATCTCGATCGCCTCATGTCGATGGGCTGCAACTGGATCAGTGACTACCTTAAAACTCGTCCCAACGAAGCCGATCTCTGCACGGGCTATCTGCCGTAGTCGGCGCGATCGATCGGTCTGGAGTGGAGGCGGGAAGCGATCGGCTGTAGACGCAATGATTTCGAGAAACGGGCTGAGCGGATTGCGGCTCTTGATAGAGAATCGATCGCTAAGCGTCAAAGCTGTCTTCTAACAGGTTTTCCACCTGCTCTTTGAGGGATGGTATTTTGTTTTGCACAACGTCCCAAATAATCTCAGGCTCAATCTGAAAATAAGCATGAGTCAGGATATCGCGGAGACCTGCAATCTTTCGCCACTCAACTTGGGGGACGCGATCGCGACAGTTGAGGAACATTTTTAGCAGCCTCCCCAATGATCTGGAGATTCCGCATCACAGCATCAAAAGTACGCTCATCTGCTACAAACTCCTCAAATCTCATGTCTTGGGTGTAGCGCAATATCTTGGCACAGCCCATGACAATATCGTCCAGGTACAGCCGAACGTTACGCGACACGAACCGCCTCTGCTTCGATCGCTTCCCGCAGATCAGACTTGAGCGATCGGCGTGTCACCAGATCAACAGGAACACCAAGCTGATCCTCCAGGTAAAACTTCACATCCATGTATCGATCGAAAGTGACAGGCAACTGAAACTCAACCAAAATATCCACGTCGCTGTCGGGTCGAGCCTGATCTCGCGCCACAGAACCAAAAACGGCAAGCGACTGAAGACCTAGCTCCTTCAAGACCAGCCAGTGATTCGTCAAAATAGACAGCACCTCATTCCGCATCATTGCATCCTCGCTGGCTCGATCGCCTCAACGCTCCGTTAATTATCTCTGTTATACGACCTGCCAGAGCAGTCAGACACCTTTGGGTCTGGGATTTCGATCGCCTTATGTCAATGGGGTGCAACTGGATCAGCAACTACCTTAAAACTCGTCCCGAAGCTGCTAATCTTTGCACGGGCTATCTGCCGTAGTCGGCGCGATCGAGCAAGTAACCCATACTCATTTGAACGATCACAGCCGATCGCCTACCATAAAACTATTCTGATGAATGAAGAGGCATGGAAACGATTCGGCAAATTGTTCAGGTCAGTGGCGATCGCAAGATTGAGCTAACGCTTCCAGATGCCGTTCAACCTGGACTCGTTGAGATTGTGGTGGTGTTACAGCCATTACCGCAGCCTGCGCTTCCGCAGATTCCCAATCTTTTTGGCTTCTTACCAGCCCGCATCGATCCGCTTCAGTTTCAGCAGGCGTTGAGAGATGAATGGCATCGGTAGCCAGTATTTGATAGACACCAACATCTTCATCTACTACTTCAACGGAGATCCAGCCGTCGAACCTTTATTCAACGAGACTTCTGACAGGAAATGCTGTTCGGCCTCTACTGCCCAATTAGCTGGGTAGAACTCCTCTGTTACCCTGCGCTGACAGAGCCAGAAGCA
>JAAUTJ010000119.1 GCA_012031475.1 Leptolyngbyaceae cyanobacterium SM1_3_5
TTTGGCTTGCCCGTTTGGGCAATGGTGAAGTGGGAATCAGCAGCGTGGTCAAAGGGACGCTGGGCTTCATGCCACCAGAGCAGCTTTTTAACCGAGAACTGAGCGAAGCATCGGATCTTTACGGGTTGGGCATGACGCTGATTTGCCTGCTTTCCAACACCAAATCCAGCGAAATTGGCAATCTGGTCGATGTCACCTACCGCATCAACTTCAAGCAGTCGTTGCCCAAAGTGAACCCCCGCTGGATTTCCTGGCTGGAAAAAATGGTCGAACCCAAAGTGAGCGCTCGCTTTGCCAATGCTGCGATCGCACTGGCGGAACTGCCAAAACAGCCGATCTATCTGCCCGAAGTGCTGCTCAGTCAGGCGGAAATCTCGCTGAAAGCCACTGCACCCCGGCAAAAGCTGGGCGGTGTTGTATCGATCACCAATTTTGCGCCGGGGACTTGTCTGGAAGGTCGTTGGGAAGTAGCTGAGCATCCGGGTGATTTTCAGCCTGCTGCACATCATCCCTGGATTGCGATCGAGCCGATGCAGTTTATCGGCAATCAAATCGAGTGCCACATCACGATCGACACCAGCAGGCTGATGGCTGGAAAGCTTTATCGCCGCGAACTGCTGCTGCACAGCAACGCCGCCGATCGCAAACAATCACTGCTGCTGCAAGTGCAAACGCCTCCCTCACACCTGCCTGCCGGGGGAATTCCGGTCAGCCTGCTGGCCTTGCTGTTTGTTGTCTCCCTCGTCCTCGCCTGGATTTTGACTTGGGGGGTGGTGATCGCCTGCACGGTTCCCTCGGTTCCGGCGGGATTTGGCGCGATCGCAGGCGCAGCAGTGGGACTCGAAGTTGCGGCGTGGTTGCTGTCGGTGGCTGGGGCAACAGCGGGCGCAGTGGTTGGGTCAACCGCAGGCGTGGCGGCAGGCTTGCTGGCGCTATTTATCGTTGCGACCGAAAATTTGTATGACTCAATGCCGATTGCGATCGCGGCTGCCCTGATTGGCAGTTTGGGCGGATTGGCGTTTGGCGGACTAGCAGGCGTCACTGCCGAACTATTTGCCCGCAGAAGCGGCAATCGCAGGTTGGCCGTGACCCTAACGCTGGTGACAGCAGCCGCAGCAGTCAGCGTCGGTTTGGTGCAGGCAGTCGGCTTTTCGCACCCGCTGCTGGTGGTGGGCGTGGCGGCAAGCTGGTTGCCCTTTGTGGCGATCGCCAGCTATTTGCCGCTGGCGCGGTTGCGCCTCGTGCAGGAGCAACAAACGGCTCGATCGCAATTCAACCTTGAAACCGAAGCTTTGTATACAAGATTGCGCCGAGCGAGCAAAAAACCAGTCGTCAGGTTTCAAAATCACTGACCTTCTGGGGCGGCGAGGATGTCAACATCACCCATTAGGGTTGCCGCATTTGCCAAGCTCAGCAGCGGGCCAGACTGCTCTTGGCCGTTGGTGGCAAGCTCGCTGTGGCAAAGATAAACCCGATCGCTGACTCTTGAGAGCAAATCTGCGACCTGCCGCTGCAATCGCTGCTGGTCAGCTTGCAGGCTGTCGGCGGCTGTCCAACTGCGACCCGACCACGATCGCAAAAAACAACGGTGCGCCAAACAATGCGCCGCCTCCGGTCAGCCAAAAAGCCGAACCGACATCCAGCCAAAAGTGCCACCTGTGCTGCTGCCGATTGGTGCGGTACTGGTAAATTGTGGCGATCGTCACGGCAGAACGATTGTCCAAACGGCGGACGGGAAACGGGTCAGCGGTCAGTGTTCCGTCACGCAGCAGACGAATGAACTGGCCGACCGAAATGGCAGCGGGTGGACGCGAATGGCTGTAGCGGTGCAGGCGATCGTCCACGTCCCAATAGTGCTGCGCGGTTTCCGTCAGTTCGCGCAGTGCAGCAATCTGGTCAAACGGCAAATCGCCCTGAAAAATCGCTGAATGGCGCGATCGAGCAGAAACACAGGTGCGGGTCGATCGTGCTGCTGCGCGGCAATCCACTTGAGCAAGTCGCTATAAAGTTCAACGGCTTCAAAGCCCAAGCGATCCCAGCGCGGAAACGTCGTGGCGGGAAGCAGTTGCGGCGAATTAAGATCAATCTGAAAGCAGTAATCCGTCAACAGTCCCGCCCGCACCGGATCGATCCGCGCCTGGGTGAGAATGACCAGCAGTTCGGCAATATCGTCGCGATCGAGCATCCGTCCCAAACCCGGATAGACCAAGGCCATCAAACTCAGCAAAGCGCGAATCGGCGGTGAGGTAATCAGTGGTCGCTGGTCGCTGAGTGAATTGACCGTGATGCCGCGCCGCATGAGAATTTCGCGCAACGTGTAGCGAGCGATCGCATCCACACCCGCGCCAATCACGGCGATTTCGTGCGGCTGCACCTGACCCGATTCGATCGCTGAGGCAATCACGGAAGCGGTTTGGCGGAGGAGTTGCGATCGCGAAGTCGTCTGAATCGATTGAATTTCAGTGGGCAAATCCGGCAGAAAAATCGGGTCGCTGATCCATTCGCTGACGGCTGTTCCCCAGCGCGTTCCCAGACTGTTTGGTGCGGGCGGCAGGGCGATCGACTCACACCGATCGGCCAAACCTTGCAGATAGTCGGGATCGGCTCCCAATCCGATGCGAATGCCGCCTTCCGGATTGAACGTGAAGGCTCCGGGCAGGCCAGAATCGAGCAGAAATTCAAACAGCGATCGCGCCACAGCGGGATATTCGTCCACATCGTCAGCTAGAACGGCGCGATACTGATTCCGCAAATGCTGCTGATAGGCCGGATGTGCGAGTAAGACGTGCCAGTAGAGATCGGTGATGATCCCGTAGGTGAGCAGGCCGCGATCGAGGCACCACGATCGCCACTGCATCAGCGCCTCGCCCATTGCCGCCCACAGATCCGGCGATTCTTCGTCATAGCCGTCTTGCAGCATGACCGGAATATCTTCGATCGCCACGCCTGCAAACGCCGCTAGCTGCATGATGTCGAGCGATCGCCGCACGATAAAATATTCGGAAATCGACTCTTGCCGCAAGAGGCCGCGATCGAGCCAGGGTTGCCAGAGTCGGGTGGCGAGTTCCTGCTCCGTTTCGGGGCGCAGCCGGAGGGGAAACTGTACTTTTAGGTCAAGCTGCTGGGCGATCAGCGGCCAGAATAGCAGCACTTCGTCTTGGAAAAATCCCAGAGGAGTGCGCGAATCGATCCGGCCTGTGAACTGCGTTTCGATGCGATCGCACAGTTCCAAGCGGTTGTCGCCCGTTGCCGCAAACACGAGAAACGGTTTGGCATCTGGCGATTTGCCCCACTGCTGAAGCTGGTGCAGGAGGCTGGCAGTTTTGCCGCTTCGGGGCGATCCAACGATCCAAACGGAATTCAGTGACACAAAAATGGCCTCTGAGTGAATTTGATATGATTCTACGTATCCGATGTAACCAGACTGGCTCAGCATCGCGAACTGACACGGCATCCAGCTTGTTGAACGCTCTACACTGAAACAGGCTGATTCTATTTTAGAAACCCCGATTAAGCTGGCTGTCTAATCGCAACTATGCAACCTTCTGTTTTCACCAAACTGCTCAACTCCCTCCGCGCTGCGAACGAGTGGTATCTCAAAACGCCAGAGCGATCGCTGGATGAAGCCTATCAAGCCGTCCAAAACATCAAAGCGCTGGAAAATGCCCACTTCAACGGCAACAAAATTGCGCCCAACTCGACCTACAGCCGCAGCGCCTACGCCCTGATCGCATCGGAACTCAAGGGATATCTGAAAACGGCAAGAATGCGGTTGACCGAGTTTCGCTACAGCCGATCGATGCTGCGATTGTCCAACCAGCGGATCACCGAAGTTCAAATCGAAGAAGCCTCACCGGATAATCCAACGATCAGCGTGATCGATCAGCCTGCGCTTGTCCTCAAAAAGCTGAAGGTGATTGACGAAGTGCTGGCGCGATATAACCATACGCCGGATGCGCTCGGTCGGCCTGCCCCGATCGTTCCCTACTCGGAACAGCCTGCGCTCAGCGTTGCACCGCCTGCCCGTGCCCGTCCGCCCGTTGCCCGCCCGTCCATTGCCTATCGCGACCCGATGCGCCGCCCCGACCCGGCTGAGCCGAGTGACGAAAAAAAATTGATTGCGGACAAAACTGGAGTTTTGCCGCGATCGATTTTGAACACGGTCGATCGAATCAAGCGCGATCTTGACCCGGAATCAGAGATCGAGATGGTCGAAAACTTCCGCAACACCAAAGCGCGGACGATGATTTCGATTCGCTTTATTTTGCTGCTGATTGTGATTCCGCTGTTGATGCAGCAGGTGTCAAAGTATTTTGTGGTGGGGCCGATCGTCGATCATTTCCGTAGCGGTGAACAGGTCGAAGTCTTCCTCAACCCTGAAATGGAAGAAGAAGCGTTTAGGCAGTTGCGATCGTATGAGGAACATTTGCGCTTTCAAGGATTAGTCGGCAAAGAAGTTTTAACATCCGAACAAATCGAAACGCGGCTGGCCGAAAAAGCCGAAGAAATCCAATCAGAATATCGCGAAGAAAGTTCAGGCGCAATCAAAAACGTCTTTTCAGATATTTTTGCCGTTTGCGCGTTTGCCTTAATTTTGACAAACAGCAAGCGCGAGATTGCCACGCTCAAAACTTTTGTGGATGAAACGGTTTACGGCCTCAGCGACAGCGCCAAAGCGTTCATCATTATTTTGCTGACTGATACGTTCGTTGGCTTTCATTCGACGCACGGCTGGGAAGTGCTGCTCGAAGGTGCCTCGCATCACTTTGGCTTACCTTCCAATCGCGACTTTGTTTTTCTGTTTATCGCCACATTTCCAGTTTTGCTCGACACGATTTTTAAATACTGGATCTTCCGCTATCTCAACCGGATTTCGCCTTCTGCCGTCGCCACCTACCGCAACATGAACGAATAGAATGTATCGATCGAATCTGCTTTTCAGATCGAACTAAACCAGCGCTTGCAAGAGCGGTTGCAGTTTTAGTTTGACTTCGGCCAGTTCGCGATCGGGATTTGACCCCGCCACAATTCCGGCTCCGGCATACAGCCGCGCTCGATCGCCTTGCAGCAGTGCCGATCGAATCCCGACGATAAACTCCGCGTTGCCTGTCGGGTCGATCCAGCCCAACGGCGCAGCGTAGTGTTCTCGCTCAAAGGTTTCGAGGGCGCGAATTTGCTGACGGGCGATTTTGCTGGGCAGTCCGGCGACAGCGGGCGTGGGGTGCAGTTGGGCAACCAGATCGATCGGGTGGAGATGTGAGGGCAAAATAGTTTGGATGGGCGTGTGCAAGTGCTGCAAGTGCGGCAGCTTCAGCAGCGTCGGCTCAGTCGCGCAGTCGGGCGCAAGGCCAAGCTGGAGGAGTCGATCGCAGATAAATTCCGCCACAAGCTGATGCTCCCGCCGCTCTTTTGGACTGTCGAACAGTTCTTGACCCAAGGCGGCATCGGTGGCGATCGAACTGCCCCGCGCTGCCGATCCTGCCAAGGCATCCGTGTAGAGCCAGCGCGAACCGCCGTTTTGCTGCACACTCAGCAACCGTTCAGGACTTGCGCCGATGAAGTGGCCGTTGCGGGTGCGCGTGGCGAAAACGTGGCAGTGCGGATGCTGCTGGCGGAGGCGATCGACGGTCTGCAAAACCTGGAACGAATGCCGCGCCGACACATCCACCGCCAGCGCCAAGACCAGCTTTTCGATCTGCCGCTGTTCGATCAGCTTCAGGGCGGAAACGACCGCAGGCCGAAACCGGATTCACCTCGCGCAATTTGCCGATCGATCGATCGTAAATTCGGCCACTGAATCAAATGCGCCGATCGCATTGCCTGTAGCTGCTGCCAAGCAAGTTCGCGCTCGGCTAGCGTTGCGTTCAGCGGTAGATTGAATGTGGCGATCGATCGATCGCCTTCGCGCACAATTTGCCACTGTGGAAGATAGGCAAAAGCGGGCGCGTGAATTGCCTGATCAAAAAAAGTAAATTGACAGAAAAAACGAGGGGCGGCGTTATCAGTTGAGTGAATCAATTGTTGAGTGGTAAAGTTGCGGACTTGCTGAAAGCGATCGCGGTCAAACGCTCCAGAAGTGACTTGACCGCCTGCTGCGATCGCCGTGTCTGCAAATTTTTTTTCTAAATAAAAATAAGGCTGATCGCAATCCATCAGCACTGATAACACCGCAAGCGGATCAACATTACCGAGGTCGATTCCAATGCTAATAATTGAATCGCGGCAGGAAGCGGCGGCTGCAAGCTGACATTGCTGCTGGTTAAGAAATTGGAAGAAGTCTTGACAATCTTGAAAACAATCAAGGCGATCGAACAAAACTGGCATAGCGGCAATTGAATCGAAGGGCTGAACCGGGAGTTGCTCCCACGCAAAACCAACCTTCTCTACAGGTAACACACTTGCGCGAACCTCGGTTCGGTTGCTGCCGCCCGGATTGCAAATTAGTTTACAAGTTTTTACGGTTTTTTACGGTTTGGCAGCAATGGCGATCGCTTCTGGGAAAATATTCAGATGCGACTCGCTCAAAACCGAGCATCGCTGACTTTGTGGCACTTCGGATTCACCCTTCTCGCGACAGAATGACCACCAATACTCTTCAATATCCTCCTATCAAGCTGTGGCTTGCGGCGATCAAACCGCCGATGTATAGCGTTGCAATTATGCCGATTTGGTTAGGAACGGCGATCGCTTATGCCGAAACAAAATCGCTGCACACCGGAATCTTTTCGATTTTTCTGCTGTCAGCCATTTTGATTTTGGCCTGGGAAAATTTACACAATGATCTATTTGATTCGGAAACCGGAATTGATCAAAATAAGCATCACTCGGTTGTCAATTTAACAGGCAACAAAGCCCTGGTTTTTTGGCTGGGGAATCTCTGCTTGAGCTTGGGAATCGCGGGCATTTTGGCGATCGCTGGTGGCAGCAAGACTTCACAATTCTCGGCTTAATTGCGCTCTGCTGTCTGCTCGGCTATCTCTATCAAGCACCGCCGTTTCGCTTGGGCTATCAGGGTTTGGGCGAAATTCTGTGCTTCTTCAGCTTTGGGCCGTTAGCCGTCGAAGCCGCTTACTACAGCCAAACGCAGGCTTGGTCGCTCACCAGTTTGCTCGCCTCTGTCATTCTGGGCGTGAGTACAAGCTTGATTTTGTTTTGCTCACATTTTCATCAGGTCAAAGACGATTTGGCGGCAGGAAAGCGATCGCCCATTGTCCGCCTCGGCACAAAGCGATCGGCTCAGCTTTTGCCCTGGCTATGCGGCAGCATTTTTGTCCTACCGCTAATTGGCGTGGCGCTGCACTGGTTTCCGGTTTGGACGCTGCTCAGCTTCGCGGGTTTGCCTGCGGCAATTAAGCTTTGTCGGCATGTCGGAGCTAATTACAATCAGCCCGATCGCGTCAACAACTGCAAATTCATTGCCGTCTCGCTGCATTTTTGGAGCGGACTGCTGTTGGGACTCGGCTTTATGCTGTAGGCAAGGCAGAAGGCAGGAGGCTCGACCCAACCTCGTACAGACGCGAGATCTCGCGTCTCTCTTCTGCCTCAATCAATCCGCTCTAGCTGCCACAAAATCTGATTGCCTTCTCGCCGCACTCGCGAGACGACCCAGTTGCGCCAAACCCAGTTATCGCCGCGACTGGTGACGGCGCTGGCGTTGACATCCATCAGATCGGCCAGTTCGGAACTGGTGATCAAATAGCCGCGTGTGGCAACCTCGTCGGCCATGTGCAGCGTATCGACGGTGTTGCGGAGTTGTGCCACTCGGACTCGCGGCAATTATCCGAGTCAACTGTGGAAGCGGGAGAACTGAATCGTCTACCATCGCTGAGCAAAGATAATGAAGTTTAAGCGGCTCAATATTTTGAATATTCTGCGGTCTGTTTCTGAGATTGTACCGTTTGCGACGAAAATCAGCGATGATTTAAGAAAATATCAAATGCGTGAATCTTGCGATCGCCCCCACAAATGACACTCGACAATCCGCGATCGCTCCCGCTAACCTGCCTAAAATCGACCTAGGAGGATCGCGGCGAACAAATCGCCCTGTCTCGTAGTCTTTTTAACCAAAAGTCTTTCAACCGAACCCTTTTGCCCGCGCCTTCATGCTCGATCACGCCAACTGTGTTTGTCATCGTTCTGATCCGGTTGCGACTCGCCGCCTGTGGGTCGCGATCGTGCTAATTGCCAGTTTTGCCTTCACCGAGGCAGCGATCGGTCTGTGGAGCCACAGCCTTGCCCTCGTTGCCGAAGCAGGCCACATGGTTTCTGATGCTTTCTCGCTCGGTTTGGTGCTGTTTGCAAGCTGGCTAGCGCGTCGCCCTGCCTCTTCGCAGGCCAGCTTTGGCTATCGCCGCATTGAGATTTTGGCTGCGCTGGGCAATGGCTTGGTGCTGGTGGGGATCGCGCTGTCGATCGCCACTGAAGCGATCGAACGACTCCAAACGTCACCCAATGATATTCTCAGCCTGCCGATGCTGATTACGGCAGCGATCGGCTTGGGCATCAACAGCCTGATTGTTTTCTTGCTGCACAACCACACGCACAACGACCTGAATTTGCGGGGCGCAGTTTTGCACCTGGTCGCAGATGCCGTCAGTTCGATCGGCGTGATTTTGGCGGCGATCGCGGTCAGCCTGTGGCACTGGAACTGGGCAGATGGCGCGATTAGCCTGCTGGTTGCCCTGCTGATGATTGTTGCTGCCCTGCCGCTGATTCGCCAAAGCCTGCATATTCTGCTGGAAAAGCCGCCGCTTCACCTGAACGTGAGTGCGATCGAAGCGCGGTTGCAGCAGTTTGACGGCGTAGTCAGGGTTGAGCAGTTGCGTGTTTGGTCGATCGCCTTTGGGGCAAGACGCGATCGCGGCTCATCTGATCGTAAATCTGCCGGATGGGGAAGGGCGCGATCGACTGCTGCGGCAAATTCAAGCGGCGATCGCTGAGGAATTCGGCCTGCATGAAGCGTTTTTGCAGCTTTCGGGATTCGTGTCGCCGCCCGTGATCAATTTGTCTCAAGCGAGACTGCTGAATCTAACGGCGGGAGAATTGCGGTAGGAGGCGATCGAATGATGGCAGGCAAATTGCAGCAGTAACATTCAAAGTTCTGCTGATGCCCGTTCTGCTGATGCCCGATTGTTCAACCACCGCTGTAATGATTTCTGGCTTTCTCCCGACGGTTGCCCCAGAATCAGATTCTTAATACTGATGTCTTCGTCAAGTTCATTCCAGTGAATTCCTTCCCCGCCGCCAATTAAACGCCAATCGTTGCGCTCTGCTGTTGAACCATACAAGAGGCGAGGATACCAGGCTAATGGCACGGCGATCGATCGCCCATCCGACAAATCAACAGACAAAGTGGTATCCGTAACTTCCACATTCTGAATGATGGGTAGCTCAAGTGTTTCAATCGTTAAAGAAGTCATTCCAGCCCTCTAGCAATTGATTTTGATGTTCCTCAACAAGCTTCTGAACACGATTAATTTCTGTCCGATTAAAGCCTTTGTTAGTTTGTAAGCGAACTGGTTCAAGCCAAAACTTAGCCTCGTTCTTGTCACGCTCAACATGTACATGAGGTGGTTCGTCTCGATCGCCTGCATAGCAAAAGAATCGGTACGGTCCAACAATTAGCAAAGTCGGCATTCAGGGTTAACATCTCAAATATGTGAGTAATCAGCTAGATGATTGCTCGCACCCGGTAAATACTGATGCAGACTTAAAGATCTTTTCCTTAATTTCATTCATAAACTAGTCATTGAATTTGAAGTAGCGCCCTTAAATTTAGTCAAAATCATGAGGTTTTAGCATTCATCTACCTTCGTATCTGATCGCCTACCCCTGAGCCGTCAGCTTCAAGAAATTATTGAGATCGACAAACGATCCGGCATAGGTAAGCGTCGGCGTGTCGTAGCCCTTCATTGTGACGGTGTACTGCTTGAAGATTTTTGAGTTGCCGCTCAGTTCCGACAAATATTTGTAGGTGGTTTCACCCAGCGCGACATCCATGCCGATTTGCTTCGTGGTGCTTTCCAGGCGGAAAGCGGCGTTGACGGTATCGCCCAAGGCCGTGTAG
>JAAUTJ010000120.1 GCA_012031475.1 Leptolyngbyaceae cyanobacterium SM1_3_5
GATTCGGCTGGCAAGCGGAAAACAGCCTAGCTGCGCCACAACATCGCGCATGACCGGAACTTCGCCCATGTAGTGATGGCAGGCAAAGCGGATCGGGCGATCGATCGCCGCCATCAGCAGCGGCGCATCGGTGAAGCTGCGGTGATTGCTGACCACCAGCACGGCTCCCGATCGCGGCACTCGGTCTTGGTGATACACAAATAAACGTGTTCCCAAGGTGGTCAACAGTTGGCGCGAAAGCAGCAGCGGCGTTGGATTCGACATGAGCAGCAATAATTCAGTCAGCAGATGCCATTCATATTAGTTTACATATTGTGCTGATGCGTCCCTCCAGAGTCAGGATTTGTTCGTAGTCTGAATCACATTTCAAGCCGGATCAATGGGGATCATTGCTATCAGATGTAGAAGTGATTCAAACTGTAAAGAAAACCATCTCATTAACATTCAATTCCAAACTTTTGAGAAGTATTGTTTGAGCGAACTTGCCCTCGGCTGCGATCGAACTGCTTTTGCCACTGAACAACCGCCGCGATCGTACCGATGAAAAGCGTTGCGGGTGCTTAACAATCTACCCATTCTTCATTGCTTCCAGGTGAACGCTGCAAGGCGGTTTTCGCTGTCAGAAAGCAGTGAATGGAAGCGAGGAAACGTTGCGGGTTCAATACTTACCCGAATGTGTCAAACTCAGGCTAAAGTGAGAAAGAGTAGAAAAAATACAGTCGGGATCTACTCTAAGTATGATAATAGACAGCTTTAAGGCAGAACTTTTTAATTTGTATGGACGAAACTGCTAGAAGAAATTCAACATTTGCGGTAGCAACGCCTATCTACTATGTAAACGACGTTCCCCACATTGGCAGCGCCTACACGACGATCGCGGCTGACGTAGTTGCCCGCTACCATCGCCTGCGGGGTCAGTCTGCGCTGATGGTGACGGGCACGGACGAACACGGCCAGAAAATTCAGCGCACAGCCGAATCCGTTGGCCGATCGCCCCAAGCCCACTGCGATGAAATTTCTCAGATTTTCAGTCGCTTTGGGGCAAGCTGAACATTCAAAACGATCGCTTCATTCGCACCACGTCCGATCGACACGTTGCGATCGTGAAGGAATTTTTCGATCGCGTTTGGCAAAACGGCGACATCTACGCAGGCCATCAGCAAGGCTGGTACTGCGTTTCGTGCGAAGAATTCAAAGAAGAGCGCGAACTGCTGCCCGACAAATACTGTCCGCTGCATCCCAATCGCCAGGTTGAATGGCGCGACGAGCAAAACTACTTCTTCCGTCTGTCAAAATATCAGTCGCAATTGGAAGAACTGTATCGATCGCAGCCCGATTTCATCCAGCCAGAAACCCGCCGCAATGAAGTGTTGAGCTTTGTCGATCGCGGCCTGCAAGACTTTTCAGTCTCCCGTGTCAATGTCGATTGGGGAATTCCGCTGCCGAACGATCCGAGCCAAACGATTTACGTCTGGGTTGATGCACTGCTCAACTATTTAACGGCAGCGGTTGAACCTGATGCTGAGCCGACGATCGCTAACACCGTCTGGTGGCCGTTTGATCTGCACGTAATCGGCAAAGATATTCTGCGATTTCATGCAGTTTTTTGGCCTGCGCTGTTAATGTCTGCCGGATTGCCCTTGCCAAAGCGCGTATTTGCACATGGGTTCCTCACCAAAGACGGGCAAAAAATGAGCAAAAGCCTGGGCAATATCATCGAGCCGTTTGATCTGGTCGATCGCTATGGGTCGGATGCGGTTCGCTATTTTTTCCTGAAAGAAATCGAGTTTGGCCGCGACGGAGACTTCAACGAAACCCGTTTCGTTAATATTTTGAACGCCGATCTTGCCAACGATCTTGGTAATTTGCTCAACCGCACCATGCAGATGGCAAACAAATATTGCGATCGCCTCGTGCCCAACGTCAATCCGGCTGATTTGTCTGCTGAAAATATTCTCAAATCGAAAGGTGAGCAGCTAGCAAAACAGGTTGCTGAGGCGTATGAACGATCGCCTTTAGTCAAGCCTGCGAGTTCATTCTCGCCCTGATTCGGATTGGCAACAAATATATTGACGAGCAAGCGCCCTGGACGCTCTACAAGCAGGGACAGCACGATGCCGTTGCTCAGGTTCTCTATTCGGTGCTGGAAACGGTGCGGCAGGCGGCATATTTGCTATCGCCGATCGTGCCGCAAATCAGTACGGCAGTGTATCAGCAGCTTGGGTTTGCGATCGATTTTGACGATCGTGAATCGGTTGCGACTCTGCCTTACGGGGTTCACGCCGAATGGGGAGTGCTGCCGCCCGGACAAAGCTTGGAATTGCCCAAGCCGGATCTTTCGGCGGCTCGATCCGCCCGATGCTCGCACTTAGCGGGTTTTGCTTTGATTTGCTACAACCCATTTTTCTTTAATAACAACTGAGGTCAGGATAAATGTTCAATAACAACATCGGCCACACCAATCACCACGAACCGGATATGGTTTTCACGCCAGAGCAAGTATTAGAAAATCGAGGCCGAGTCGCCATTTTTATTGATGGCTCCAATCTGTTTTATGCGGCCTTGCAGCTTGGCATTGAAATCGATTACACCAAGCTGCTGTGTCGGCTCACAGCCGGATCGCGACTTTTGCGATCGTTCTTTTACACCGGAGTCGATCGCACCAACGAAAAGCAGCAGGGCTTTCTGCTGTGGATGCGACGCAACGGCTATCGCGTCATTTCCAAAGATTTGGTGCAGCTACCTGACGGCTCGAAAAAGCCAATCTCGATGTCGAGATTGCCGTTGACATGATGGCCTTGGTTGGTGCTTACGATACGGCAATTTTGGTTAGTGGCGATGGCGATCTCGCCTATGCCGTTGATGCCGTCAGCTATCGCGGGGTGCGCGTGGAAGTGGTCAGCTTGCGATCGATGACCAGTGACAGCTTGATCAACGTGGCCGATCGCTACATTGATCTCGACGGCATCAAAGAAGATATTCAAAAAACGCCCCGCCAAAACTACACCTACCGTCCGCTTTCGGGCATCGGAGTGACCGAGGAACAAGCCGAACCTTAAGCCAAACCGCATAGAATAAGTCAGCACCCCGGAGCAATCGATCGCAATTTCACGTCTTGCTTCATCATTGCTCGATCCGTCATTGCTTGATCCATCATTAGCTTGATCGGGGCGCGTATTGTCATGGTCAGAATCATGCGGCTGGAAAAAATTGGCAACTGGAGAACTGGCAAACTACTCTCGCTGGCGCTGTTGCTGAGCCTGACCGCTTGCCGATCGAGCGATCGTGCCTCCGAGCGACTGGCGGAAGACAGTGCGGCTGCCCAGCAAGTCACCGAAGATGTTACGCTTGCCAACATCACGCTGAATCAGGCGGATGAGCAAGGCCAGATGCTTTGGCGCGTCAAAGCCCAGTCCGTCACCTACAGCCCGGATAACGAAACGGCCAGCGTGATCAATCCCGATGGCGAACTGTTTCAGGACGGCAAAGCGATCTATCGCGTCCAGGCACAGCGCGGCACGGTCGAGCAAAACGGCGAACGGATTCGGATGGATGGCGCGATCGTCGCCACCGACCTTCGCAGCGGCGCGATCTTCAAGGGCAACGAACTTTCGTGGGAACCGAAGCAAGACTTGCTGATTGTCCGCAACGGCTTCACCGGAACGCATCCGCAACTGAGCCTGACCGCCAACGAAGCGCGACTGAATAACCGCCAGCGGCGTATGGAACTGACGGGCAAAGTGGTTGCTCTGGTGCGCGATCCTAGCTTGCGCGTTCAGGCCGAACAGTTGATTTGGCTGATCGATCAGCAAAAGGTGAACAGCGATCGCCCCGCCCAAATTCAGCAGCTACGCGGCCAGCAGACGATCGCCCAGGCTCGATCCGATCGCTCTGCTGTTGATCTGAAAGCCAAAGTCGTAACGCTGACGCAAAATGCTCAGCTTGTCCAGCAAGACCCGCCTTTGCAGGTGAACAGCAACGCCTTAACCTGGAACGTTTCTAACCAAATTATCGACGCGACACAGCCCGTCACCGTCCAGCAGTTGCAGCAGCGAATTACCGTCACTGCCGATCGCGGACGGATGAACATGCAGCAGCGGATGGTCGATCTGCGGCAGAACGTCAAAGCACTGGGAGCGCGGAATCGATCGCAACTGACGACCGATCGCCTCTTGTGGCAGATCAGCACGCAGCAGATTACCGCTGAAGGCAACGTGATTTACACACAGGCCAATCCGACGATTAACGTGCGTGGCCCCAGAGCGGTTGGCCGACTGGAAACCAAACGATCGTGCTGAGTGGCGGGCGCGTCGAAACGCAGATCGTTCCAAATCCGTAGCCTGCTCGACTACTCAAACTGCGGGACGAGTTCGAGTGCGCCGAGTCCGAGTTCTTGGGGGGCGAGCGATCGCACTTCAAACAGGGCGAGCATGTCTTTCAAATCGGGCTGACCGCGCGACTGACCTGTGACCCCTTTGGCGATCACCAGACCGCAGAATCCTTTGGTTTTGCGGCAGCGCTGATCCCACTTTTTGCGAGCCTGAATGTGAATCGGGTCGTCTTCTTCAAACTCGCCAAACAGATGGAGATCGCCATTCACTACCTGAAGAATGCCCAGATCGTAGCGCTGCGCGTGAACGATCTTCGCCCGGATTGAAGCAAATTCCCGCCAAGCCGCCTGCTGCCTGAATTCCCTTGATCAAGTTCACCGCTTTGGGACGCGAAGTTTGAATCAGCACGATCGGAAAGCCATCAGACTGCGTGGCGATCGTTCCCGCTACCGCCTGATAGTTCGGCACGATCGATCGAATCATCTCGACGACCTCCCAGGGCATCGCCCCCAAGCTGAAGTAGGCATCTTCGGGGATCAAATCCGTCTGCAAAACCGGAGCCTGTGGAGAAAACATCGCCTCAACGCTTTCTTCAACATCCGCAAAACCGCTGTTGACCGTCAGTTCAAACAGTTCTTCGGCCAGAGCGGGCAGGGTGCAGACCTGCACGGCCACTTTTTGGGCAGGCGAATCGGGATGGGGAATGCGGTAGCTGCTGCTGAGGGCGGGGAAATCTTCCAGCTTCGATCGATGCTTCTGAAAAAAGCGCTGGAGTCCAGACAGAGCCAGCAGAACGGCGATCGCTTCATCGTCATACAAAACCGTCCGGCATTCCTTCTAGCGGGTGCAGACTGCCAAAGCTCGGCTCGATCGTGTCGCCTGCGGGTTCAAACGTCAGAAAAAAGCAGTCTTGCTCCAAAAAAGCGGCCTGCAAATCGCGCGGCGACTCTTCCGAAGCCAAAACCCGCTGGCGAAACAGCTTCAGCGACTCGATCGATCGATACAGCAAAATGCCGTACTCCATCCCCAACATGCCCAAAACCGAAACATACAGCGTTTCCACATCGGCGCTGTTGACTTCGATCGCCAGAATTTTCTCTTCGTCCAGCATTTCCCAGGGCGCTTGTTGCCACAGCGTTTGTGACAGGTCGAGCAGCGCATCAGCATATTGGGGAGGAAGATCGGGCGGGCGCGACTCTGCGCCTTCTTCCAAACCGCGAAAGATTTCGTCAATCAGGGCAGTTCCGGCACGTGTTCGATCGAAATATCCAGATCTTGCAACACGCCACGCAGAAAAAACTGAATTTCGCGATCGCGCACAACAATTTTTTGGGGGCGAGCAGGCGGTGAAGCGTTGTGCGGAGCTTCCATTGCCCGCAGCAGCGTCCGCACGATCGCTTCCGGCCCGCTGTTGAGCGCCACCACATCCATTGCTCTGACGACGCCTTCGGAGCCATCCACCCAGAGAATACACTCGCCTTCGTCATCCGCTTCCGGGTCAAGGCTGCTGATTACGCCCGGAGCGATCGGACGGCGATCGCCTTCCCACACGCTAGGAACCTGCCGCAGTTGCCGGAGCCGACGATGGGTAGAGCGGTTGAGGGCGGTCATATCGCAATCCAAAAACAACACAGGTGCAGCCAGTGGAAGGCTGAATTTTCATATTAAACACTCCCTCTCCAGACTGTGCGGAAGTTGATCGCAGGAATTACACTTCTTTATCGTTAGCGGAGCGATCGCAATTGATCAAAACAGGCCACAACATCAGTTTGATGAGCGGCGCAGCGATCAGAACCAAAACGCTAGGCACGGCGACCCAACAATCGATCGCGCAGTTGCTTGATTCGATCGCGCAACTTCGCCGCCTCCTCAAACTCCAAACTTTTTGCCGCTTCTTTCATTTGGGCTTCAAGCTGCACAATCAAAGCGGGAATATTTTCCAGGGGTAGCTCGTCCGCATGTTCGATCGCTTCCTCGATTTCGTGCGCGTTCAGCCGCCGCGACACTTCCAGGAAAGACAAAATTGAATTCGTGGCGCGACGGACGATCGGCTGCGGCGTGATGCCGTGTCGCTCGTTGTACTCCATTTGAATGGCGCGGCGGCGTTCGGTTTCGCTGATCGCCTTTGCCATGCTGTCGGTCAAGTTGTCGCCATACAAAATCGCCTGACCTTGGACGTGACGGGCGGCGCGTCCGATCGTTTGGATCAGCGATCGCTCTGCCCGCAAAAGCCTTCCTTGTCTGCATCCAGAATCGCCACCAGCGACACTTCCGGCAGGTCAAGACCTTCCCGCAGTAAGTTCACGCCGATCAAAACGTCGAAGATGCCGTTGCGGAGATCCTGGAGGATTTCGATCCGTTCGATCGAATTGATTTCCGAGTGCAAATAGCGGACGCGGACATTGTGTTCTTGCAGATATTCGGTCAAATCTTCGGCCATCCGCTTGGTGAGCGTGGTGACGAGGGTGCGCTCGTGGCGATCGGCTCTGAGGCGAATTTCACCGAGTAGATCGTCGATCTGGCCTTCGGTCGGACGCACAAAGATTTCCGGGTCAAGCACTCCTGTCGGACGAATCACCTGTTCAGCGATCCGGTCTTCCGAGATGCCGATTTCCCAATCGCCCGGAGTGGCCGAAACGAACGAACACTGATTCACCTTTTCCCAGAACTCTTCTGCCTTGAGCGGACGATTATCAGCGGCGCTGGGCAGACGGAAGCCGTGATCGATCAGAACGGTTTTGCGGGCGCGATCGCCGTTGTACATGGCGCGAATCTGCGGAATCGTCACGTGCGACTCGTCAATCACCAAGAGCCAATCTTTCGGAAAATAATCGAGCAGACATTCCGGCGTTTCTCCCGGTTGGCGGCCTGCGAGATGGCGCGAATAGTTCTCGACGCCGTTGCAGTAGCCGACTTCGCGCAGCATTTCCAAATCGTAGCGGGTGCGCTGTTCGAGTCGCTGAGCTTCGAGCAGCTTATTTTCGCTTTCCAGTTCGGCCAGTCGCTCTTTGAGTTCTTGCTGGATCGCTTCGCAGGCTTCTTGCAGGCGATCGTCCGGCGTCACAAAGTGCCGCGCCGGATAGACGCTGATCGCGTCCATGCTCTGCAAAGTCTCGCCCGTAATCGGATCGATGTAGCGAATCGCGTCGATTTCGTCGCCAAAAAACTCGATGCGGATAATTCGGTCTTCATAGGCTGGTCCAATTTCCAGCACGTCGCCCTTGACGCGAAAGCGACCGCGCCCCACGTCGAGATCGTTTCTTTCATATTGAACCGAGGCCAGATCGCGCAAAATCTGCCGCTGATCCGCTTCCATACCGACGCGAAACGGAATCGACGCTTTCAAATATTCAGACGGAATTCCCAACCCGTAAATGCAGCTAATTGAGGCAACCACGATCACGTCTTGGCGCTCAAACAGCGATCGCGTCGCGGAATGCCTGAGCATATCGATCTCTTCGTTAATCGAAGAAGTTTTGGCGATGTAGGTGTCGGTAACGGGAATGTAGGCTTCCGGCTGATAGTAGTCGTAATAGCTGATGAAGTATTCGACGGCATTGTCGGGGAAAAATTCGCGCAGTTCGTTACACAGTTGCGCGGCCAAAGTTTTGTTGTGCGCTAAAATCAGCGTCGGCTTGCCAATGTTTTGAATGACTCGCGCCATCGTGTGGGTTTTGCCCGTGCCCGTTGCTCCGCGCAAAGTCTGATAGCGGTTGCCCGCTTGGAGAAACTGGGTCATCTGGGCGATCGCACGGGGCTGATCTCCGGTCGGCTCAAACGGTGCTTTGATCTGAAACTCGGTCATTCGCAGCCACCTAAATTCATAAAGCTCCAATCTTTATAATGACCGATCGCCCCAGTTTCGCGGTGCAGGAAAGTACAACTCGCGGCGATGCGGATTGCCGCTCATGCGTTGCGGTCGTGGTCGATCGAGCAGTCGGGTCGCTCCAGATCAAACACGATTACAAAATCGGCTTCTGGCAACATCCCCTGCAAAATCCGCTGGTGCGCTTCTGCATCATTCCGCAGCCGAAACCGCTTCACGACAATGCTTTGCGCTTCGGGCAGCAGCCGCACGACGCACCAGGGATGCAAAAGGTTGAAATCGCTCATCATTCACCTCAAATTTTTGACACAGCAAAGCAAAGGTCAATTAGACCTTGAACAAGCAAAAGTGAGAGATGCGCGTCACTTAGTGGGAAACTAAAGAGCGACGAACACCCCAAGAATTGAGCAGTAACTTAATGGCAGTCCTTACTAACTGCCCGTTTTTGTTGGCGATTGAGAAGAACGACCAGTATATACCGACAGATATACTGGTCGGTATATTATGACTGACGAGAAAAATCAACTCACTCTGGCGAAATTGCGGCTGAGGGCTGGATTGACCCAGCGACAGCTAGCCGATCGGCTCGGCATCACCATCAAAACAATCAGCGTGTGGGAGCGCGGCGTGGTTGAACCTCGTCTAACTTTTGCTGAAACCGAGCGATTAATGGAAGTGCTGCAATGCTCGTTTGAGGAATTAGTGGAGGCGACGACTGTGGAGTAGGGGCGATCGCTATTCTTCCTCACTTTCTTGCCCTTCGTTCAAATTTTGGACTATTACGCGATGTGCAACTTTCTGGTCAAAGTCCCCCTTGAAAAGCAGGGCTGTTTCATTTTCGCTGGAGAATATCCAGAAGTTCGATCGCTGCGTTCACTCGATCGAGAACGGTGGCGGCCAGCGAATGCAGCAATCACCGTTTCGGTTTGTCTCTGCTGACAATGAAACAGCCCTGCTTTTTTAAGGGGGCTAAGAAATAGTTGCACATTGCGTACTATTGATATTGCCCGATCGCTTGCTCAGCAAGTTGCAAAAATTGTTCAGCCCTCAAAATTTGTTCAGCCGTAATTAAATAGCGATGAAACTCGGCAGGAACTTGCCCTGTATTTGCAAATCGCTGACCAAAAGCAGAGATAACAGCAGAGTGTTTTGAGAAGGATAAACCTTCGCCTTCTAAAAACGCTTCGACAACATAAAACATGGTGTAGTATGCACGAGCCGCAGCAAATTCAGGTAGGTTCTCCTGATTCAGAAGTTTAGCGGCCTCCAAGCTTCGATCGGCTTTTCGCAAGAGGGCTTGCTGCTCCGGTGTCACACCAAAATTCCTTCAGAATGTACGTTTCGTAAAAATCCGCCTTGCTGGTGAAGAAAACGATCGCCACTCACAAACACACAAGAAACCAAAACACAGTATTTCAAACACAGCGCTGTTACAAAATGGCTGGTTCGTTCCGCTTCCGCAGCAGCATCAACCGCTTGATCTAGCACCACTAAAACATCAATATCAGAATGCAATCGCGCATCTTCTCTGGCCTGAGAGCCAAACAGAATAACGTGAACCAGTCGATCGCCATACAGCTTTTCAAGTTCAGAGCGCAACTGCTTCAAAATTGCATCCAGTGTTTCACTCATCAGTCGATCGATTTTCGTTGTGCAGATTATAGCATTTGGCTTTCTTTCAGCTACGTTGCACGTTCATAGCTAATGACTTTTTTCCAGAATGGGAATCAGTTCTTCGGCTTTTATTAAGAACCATGAAATGCCCGCCTCGATCGATTCTCACATCCGGTTCTGTAAAGCGAATGGGCAGGACGCGATCGCGAGTTCCGTGAACATGAAAAGACATCGGGTTGAACTTCATTGTCCCAAGTTAAA
>JAAUTJ010000121.1 GCA_012031475.1 Leptolyngbyaceae cyanobacterium SM1_3_5
CACGGCGCAGACGCAGGCCACGTTCGATCGAGCCTTGGTCGATTGGCGCGATCGCCTGTTGACCCAAAATAACCTTGACTACAGCAAAGACATTCGGCCTTGGGTCGGGGAAGAAGTGACGATCGCGTTTTTGTCTCCCAGCAATCCCGATCCGACGGCCACACCCTCAAACGAAACGCCGATCGACGGTCAGCAAACGCCCGTGATTCTTGCGCCGATCGCCAATGCCGCCAGAGCGCAGCAAATTTTCGCCAATCGTCAGTCGCAAGCGCAATCTCGCGAATACAAAGGCGAGTCGATCGGCTCGATTCAGCAAGACGGAAAATCCTATGCTTACACGGTTGTGGACGATCGCCTGATTGCGATTTCGCCGGATGCCAAGGCGATCGAGCAGGTGATCGATACCGAACAAAGTGGGGATTCGATCGTCAAAACGCCCGGATTCGCGCAGGCCGTGAATCGGCTGGAAACGTCCCAGCCGTTTGCCCGGACGTATCTGAATGTTCCGGCCATGAATGCCGTTCTTGCCGCCAGCGCCACGCAACCGCTGCCTTTGCAAATTCTGACGCCGCTTCAGCGCAATCAGGGCATGGCGGCAACGGCGACGATCGAATCTGACGGCATCCGCGTCCAGGGAACAAGCTGGCTGAGCGCCGATGATGAGATTCGCAATCGCGTCACGAATTCGGCGGAGCGGATGCCCAACATTTTGCCTGCGGACACGCTGATCATGACATCGGGCGGCAATTTGCGGCAGCTTTGGCAGGACTACAGCGATCGCGTCACGGCTCCGACCGAACTGAGTCCCGACAATTTCCGGCGGGCGATCGGCAGCACGACCGGATTGGACTTGGATAAAGATTTGATTGAGTGGATGAGCGGCGAATTTGCGATCGGCCTGGTGCCGTTTACGCAGACGGGAACCGCGCCGAGTGCCGGAGTGATGCTGCTCGTTCAGGCCAGCGATCGCCGCGCTGCCGATGCTGCGTTCGTCAAGCTGGATGAAGCGATGAAAACGCGCTATCAGTTTGAAGTTTCGCCCGCCGAGATTGGCGGCAAACCCGTCACCAACTGGACTTCGCCCTTCTCCGCGATTCGCGTCACGCGCGGCTGGCTCGATGGCAACGTGGCGTTTTTGGCACTGAATGGGTCGATCGCCCAGTCGATCCTGCCGCAAACCACCGCCCCACTTGCGGCTGATCCCGCCTTTCAAGCGGCCACAACCTCGACGTTGAATCCAAATAGCGGACGGTTTTATCTCAACCTCGATCGACTGACGCAGCAGGACACGCCGTTTTTGCTGTTTCCCCTGCTGCCGCCGCAGACTCGCGAATTTGTTGAGGCGATGCAGTCGATCGGCGCGACGGGCGCAGTGGTGGACGATCGCACCACACGATACGACGTTTTGGTACGCCTCCGCAAAAATGAAGACATCAAGCCGCTGCCTTCTCCAACTAACCCGTAGCGCGTTGAAATTGCTCCTCGGAACTGCTGGGGGAGTTGCGATCGCTTTTCCGCCCCCAAATCCCCCGAATTTCATGGGGGACTTTAAAGCCTGCCGATTGAGCATTTAGACCATTTGGCAGCGATCGAATTATCCTACCAGGCGCTACTGGGTCTGCGGCATCGCACCCACCCACCATCCTCAAAGTCCCCCAATTTTGGGGGATTTAGGGGGCTTCTCCAAGCTACAGTGACAAAGCCGCGTCCGTCTGCATCGTGCCAACCGTCCCGGAATACACCAGCCCGCGCTGCATGTCCAGCGTCAAAATTGCCCCATCGCGAATCAGTGCCGTCGCATTCTTGACGCCGACAATCACCGGGACACCCAATCGCAAGCCGATCACAGCCGCGTGACTGGTGAGGCTGTCATCTTCGATCACAATGCCCGATGCTTTACGAATCGCTTCCACGTAGTCCGCGCTGGTGTTTGCCGCCACGAGAATTTCACCCGGATTAAAATTGCCGACCTCGCGACTGCTGTGAGCCACACGAGCGCGACCGCTCACCGATCCCTGCCCGATGCCGATGCCTTTGCCCAGCACTGCCGTGACGACTTCCACCTTAATCAAGTCGGTTGATCCAGCGACGCCCTGCAATGTGCCTGCCGTCAGCACCACGAGATCACCTTCGCGCAGCAGCAATTTTTTCCTGTGCCACGTTCAAAGCCGCCTGAAAGGTTTGTCCGGTTGAAGGCAAATCGAGGACGAGCAAGGGCTTCACGCCCCAAACAAGCTGCAATTGTCGCGCTACATCGACGTGCGGCGTCACGGCCAAAATCGGCTTGCGCGGACGAAACTTCGAGACGTTGCGGGCGGTTGCTCCGGTTTTCGTCAAGGTCATGATCGCCGCAGCGTTTAGCTGTTCGGCAATGCGTCCGACCGCCTGACTGATCGCAGTGGGGATCGATCGCCCCGGCACATTTTCGGCATTGCGACGAGCCGATTCATCCTGTTCGATGCGGCAGGCGATTCGCGCCATGGTTGCAACTGCCTCGATCGGATATTTGCCGACAGCGGTTTCATTCGAGAGCATGACCGCATCTGTTCCATCCAAAATCGCGTTTGCCACGTCCGAGATTTCTGCACGAGTCGGGCGCGGACTGTGTACCATGCTGTCGAGCATTTGCGTCGCCGTGATCACGGGAATGCCCAATCGATTTGATGTGGCAATCAAGCGCTTTTGCAAAATTGGCACTTCTTCAGCGGGAAGCTCGACGCCCAAATCGCCCCGTGCCACCATTACGCCATCGCAGAGCGAGAGAATCGCTTCCATCTGCTCGATCGCCTCGTGCTTCTCGATCTTGGCGATCACCGGAACGTTTTTGCCCGCGCTTGAAATCAGTTCTTTAATTTCCAGCACGTCTTGCGGATTCCGCACAAAGCTCAAGGCCACCCAGTCCACGCCCTGATCAAGTCCAAACACTAAATCCTGACGGTCTTTATCCGTCATCGCCTTAATCGACAGATAGACGCCCGGAAAATTCACGCCCTTATTGTTTGACAAGGGACCGCCGACCGTGACGCGGCAGTGCAGTTCGCGAGTTGATCGATCGACTTCCTCCACCACCATTTCCACGCGCCCATCATCCAGTAGAATCATTGCGCCAACCGGAACTTCATCGGCCAGCGGCTCATACGTCACCGAGCTAATTTTCTGCGTTCCCGGAGTTGGGTGGCTTGTTAGCGTAAAGCGATCGCCCTTCGCCAAAATAATCGAGCCGTCCTCAAATCGACCCAGCCGAATTTTTGGTCCCTGCAAATCTTGCAGAATGCCGACGGGCTGATTCAGTTCAAACGAAATTTGGCGAATCAGACGGATGCTGCGGAGATGGTCTTCATGCGTTCCGTGCGAGAAGTTCAGTCGCAGCGTGGTGGCTCCGGCTTCGATCAGTTCGCGCAGGACTTCGGGTGAACTTGTTGCGGGGCCGATCGTTGCGACAATTTTGGTGCGACGCATCGAAGATTGCAGTTGCATGGCAGCTTCAAGAAGAACGAAATGACGGTGGAGCGCGACCGCGCAGCGATCCCGGAACGGTCTCGATCGCGTTGCCGATTCACACAGCAACAAAGGCGCAGCAACAGGGATACTATCACGTTTACCGAGTGCCACATTGACTACGGTGGTTTCTGATAGATGGAGGCAGTAGGCAGGAGGCAGAGGGCAGAGAGCAAGCGGCTGTTTACCTTCTGCCTTCTGCCTACTGCCCCCTGCCTCTTATTCTCCTTGCTTGTCTCTACGATCGCCTGCACACCGTTCCGTAAAATCGCTGCCGCTTCATCCAAGCTTTACCGGAAGCGATTGGGACTTAGGGATTGCCGCAGTTGCGCTCCCGTCCCGCCATCCGCTCGATCGAGAAATGGCCTCAGATTAATGCTGGCAGCAGGACGACGCGATCGCCCGCTGCCCGGAATTCCCAGAACATTGCCAATTTTGACCCAAAATATCGTCATCTCCACCGGAAAACGTTGTCACCGCATCGGTGACTTGGCCGCTGTCGGCAACCGCAATGTTCTACGAAGACGCGATCGCGAGTCACCAGCGGGTCTTGTCCGGGCGGCACGGTCAGCACAATCCGGCAGCTAGAAACCTGCTGAGTCGTGACGCAAACGGTGTTGTAGCCGTTTTCGACTCCCGTTTGCAGTTGCAGCAGTCCGTCCGGGCGATATTCTTCCAAGCGGCGGCTGATCTCGGTACAGCGGCGTTCGGGTGTCCATCCGCCACCCAGTTCGGTCGGCGTTGCCCAAGGATAAAGCTGTCCAGGTTGACTTTCCGGTGCATACATCACGGTGTATTGGCCGTTTTGCATCTGGCAGCTAAAGCGGGTTCCGCTCGTGACTGGAGGCGTGGACTGCTTGAGGTCGGCTTGGGCAGGCGCGGCCACACTCAGGCCAACTGCGATCGACGCACTCAAACAGCAAACGGGGCGCAGGCGATTCCACGTCAAGGCGATCATGTGCGGAGTTCCTTAGATGAATGAACGTGAATGAGCAAAACAGATCTAGCGAATGCGTTTCTATGACGCAAATGCAGGTTCTAAAGTGCCCAGACGCAGAAAATTTCGCTGTTGAGCGAAAATTTGTAAAAAGGCCGTAAAATTTTGTAACAAAGTGGACGGTAGCCTGCTACACTATTTCCTGGAATGCACATTAACCAATGTGTAGAGAAAAAGTAATCTTGTCTTCGCGGTGGGAACGCGCTGGCTGGATTTTTTCCGAATGTGAGAACAACGTTAGAGAACGAGGGCTGGTCTGCGGACTGGCCTTTTTTGTTGGGCGATCGCCGGAAAAATTTCGGGCTATGGGCGAGATGCAGCAGTTACATTTACTGCATGAACATTTGCTGCACGAAACTGTTGCACGAACTCGCTAACTAGGGCGATCTCAAAGTTGATTAGGCCAACACGATGAGCAGTTTGACCTACAAGTTGATGCGTTACAGGTTTCTGGAAACCGCTAAATAATCACAGCTTCCCTAACGTTAAAACGGCTCATAGTCGCGACAGCCGATCGCGGATTCTGACAAAGCAATATCCGGACGAACGGCACATTTCAAATGATAATCACCCGTGAAAAACTGACAGTTTGCACAGGGAATTTGATGCATTCGTCGCGTGTTTTTCACACCATCTCGACACGCACACCAGACGCTCCAAACTGACATGCCAACCAGTCCCCAAGCCAACAGAAAACAGAGCGGCACAACAATGGGCTGAAGCAGGTTTACCAGCCACAGCGCTAGACTAAGCACGAACTCAAACAAAATCATTGCAGCAGTAGAATCAAGTTGAATTTATTCTGGCGAATTCAATCGCGATCGCACCTCAACCAATCGATAGGTTGTCATCCTACTATCAGATGAATCGATCGGTAGAATTTCACTTGAAATCATTCGTCCAAAAGAAAATCAAAACTTTACAAACGCTGCAAAATTCAATACGGCGATTCGAACCTGTTGATTGTCCTGCTTCAAAAAGGATACCAATGCCGCTTCATCAAAACTCTGGCCGCTGGCGTTTGGGTTTAGCCCTGGCGCTGATTACTGTTTCATTCTGGGGCGTTCTGCCGATCGCGCTCACGGTTGCTTTGCAGGCGATCGATCCCTACACCGTCACTTGGTTTCGCTTTCTCATTTCATTTCTGCTGCTGGCCGCATTTTTAGGACTGCGCGGTCAGCTACCAACCTGGAAAATCCTCAAAGCTGCGAGGCTGGAGCTGTTGGCGATCGCCACTGTTTTTCTGGCCGCAAACTATCTGCTCTTTGTTCTCGGTTTGATCAACACGTCGCCTGCCAATTCACAGGTAATTATTCAGCTTTCGCCTGTCTTTCTGACAGTGGGCGGACTGATGATTTTCAAAGAGCGATATGCGCGATCGCAATGGCTCGGACTTGGTTTACTAATGGCTGGAATGAGTTTATTTTTCAACGATCAGCTTCGCGAACTTGCGATTGCTTCACCCAACTATTTGTTGGGCAGCGGAATTTTAGTGTTAGCAGCGGCGGCTTGGGCAGTCTATGCGCTGGCGCAAAAACAGCTTTTGCAGCAGCTACCTTCCGCCACCATTATGTTAGTGATTTATGGCGGAAGTGCGCTGCTGTTTACGCCGTTTAGTTCGCCAGAACAGCTACTTGATTTAACGCCGTTTCAGTGGGGAATGTTGTTGTTTGCAGCGTTGAATACGCTGCTGGCCTATGGTGCTTTTGCGGAAGCACTCAATCATTGGGAAGCGTCTCGCGTGGGTGCGGTCATTTCGCTGACGCCGATCGTGACGCTGGGCGCAGTTGCGATCGCTGCCCAACTTTTGCCGAGTTCGATCGCTGCTGAACAAATTACTCGATTGGGTTTTGCGGGCGCGGTTTTGGTGGTGGCGGGGTCGTTTTACGATCGCGTTTGGGGCAGCGACAGTCTATACCCCAATCGATCGAGCGGTAGGTGGATCGATCGCTGCGCTAGAATAGCAAAGTGCTATACTCCAATCGGAAAACTGGAGTTTTGGTATTGCTCGCTTCTTTTTGTGGGATGATATCCCGGTAGGCTTCAGCATTTTTTGCTTTTTGAGATTGTACTAGAGGTTACAGGAAGTCAGAACATGGCACTTCGACTAGGCGACACGGTTCCCAATTTCACGCAGGATTCTTCCGAAGGCACGATCGATTTTTACGATTGGGCAGGCGATAGCTGGGTGGTGCTGTTCTCCCACCCCGCCGACTTCACGCCCGTTTGCACGACCGAACTCGGCATGGTTGCCAAGCTCAAGCCCGAATTTGACCAGCGCAATGCCAAGGTGATCGCGCTGAGCGTGGACACTGCCGAATCGCACAAAGGCTGGATTGGCGACATCAACGAAACCCAAAGCACGACGCTCAACTATCCGATCTTGGCCGACCCCGATCGCAAAGTGTCGGATCTCTACGACATGATTCACCCGAACGCGAACAATACGCTGACGGTGCGATCGGTGTTCATCGTTGACCCGCAAAAGAAACTGCGCCTCACCTTCACCTATCCGGCCAGCACGGGACGCAATTTCGATGAAATTCTGCGCGTCCTCGATTCGCTTCAGCTTACCGATGGTTACAGCGTGGCGACTCCGGCCAACTGGGAGGATGGCGGCGACTGCGTGGTCGTGCCGTCAATTCCGACTGACAAAGCTCGCGAAAAATTCCCCAAAGGCGTGACGGAAATTAAGCCGTATCTGCGGATGACACCGCAGCCGAACAAGTAATCTCGGCTGAATTCAAACCATCAAGCCCAGCGATCGATCGCTGGGCTTTTTTCAATGGCTCTAAACCAAACAGTTTTGAAACACGCCCTAGAAAGTCAGCTTTTTGGAAAACGAGTCTGCGATCGACTGAATGTATGCACTGTAAAAGAGGCAAAGGGGAAAAGCCCCGCAACGAAGCGCGATCGAGTCTGGCGAGCGGTCTAATGTGCTGCCATTTGCTTTTCAGATTCGGAAGTGGTTCCCTGTGTGCCAAGCTGAATCAGTTCGACCTTGTAGCCGTTCGGGTCTTGGACGAAGGCGATCACAGTGGAGCCGTGCTTCATTGGTCCCGGTTCGCGAACGACATTGCCGCCCTGCTGCTTGATGCGATCGCAGGTGCCGTAGATGTCATCCACGCCGATCGCGATGTGGCCGTAAGCGTCGCCCAAGTCGTAGCGATCGGTTTCCCAGTTGTGTGTCAGTTCCAAAACCGTGTGGTCGGCTTCGTCCCCATAGCCGACAAAAGCCAGCGTAAATTTGCCGCTCGGATAATCTTTTTGCCGCAGCAATTTCATTCCCAGCAGGTCGCAGTAAAACTTCAGCGATTCTTCCAGGTTGCCGACGCGCAGCATGGTGTGCAGTAGCCGCATGTAGTTAGAGTCTCCAACGCAGTTTTTTTTATTGTGGCGCAAGCGGTTCTTGGATAGCCGCTCCTGCACCACAAACTGCGCGATCACCGCCTGCACCTCTGCCGCTTGATCGGCATCGCCGTTGGTTTGATCGCCTTTCGCTTGCGCTTGGTTAACGTGCGCGATCGCCTGAGACAAGTCGGCTCCAACCAAGCTAACCCCTCGGATCTCTTGTGCCCGGACTCGCTGCTGTGTTCCCCCACAAAACAGCAGAATCACCAGTCCGATCGCGATCGACAGCCAGCGCAGGCGCAACTGAGCGGGCTTGCACCGTCAAGATTCAGATCTCTGACGATGGAAATATGGAATTATTGTACAAAGCTGTCTATCTTTGTCTCTCAACTCAGTGAAGTTTCTCGATACTGTTACGAAATACTGTTACGAAATACTGTTACAGAATACTGTTGCGAAATCTTGGGTTGCGAAATCTTGCAAAAATCAAGCATTGCAGGACTGACGCACTTACATCAAGAAATCAATTTCCTGGCTAAAAGCGAAAGTCAGTTGAAAGCGCACCCGTTTCAGGCGCAGGTGTCGGAACTGGACTGGGCGGCGTGGGCAGAGTGGGCAGCGGAGCCGAATCGGACAGCAAACTCGGTAGTGATGGCAGATCAGCGGGCAGTGGTAGAGTAGTTGGCGGCGTTCGGGCAAAGGCAGGCGAGGCAATTGCCAGCCCGATCGCCCCGTCAAACCCAATTTGCAACCAGCCCGATCGCCGCATTTTCATGCTTTAGGCGCGATCGGGCACATCTTAGAGGTGAAAACTATGTTTTTGGTGACAGGAGCAACTGGAACTTTGGGGCGGCGAATTGTGCGCGTTTTGCGTGAGCAAGCTGCCCCGTGCGGACATTTGTGCGATTGTCGTCTCGCTATTCTGAACTGGAACAGCGCGGAGCCGACGTTTTCATTGGCGATTTGCGGCAAGAGCGCGACATCACCAAATCCGTGCAGAACGTACAGTACATCATCAGCACTCACGGCTGCAATGAAACCAGCGGCAGCGCTCAGGAATTGGACTATCGCGCCAACGTGGATCTGATCGATGCGGCCAAAGCAAACGGCGTCGAGCATTTCGTGCTGATTTCCGTTTTGGGAGTCGATCGCGGCTATGAAGATGCCCCGGTTTTCAAAGCCAAACGCGCCGTCGAAATTTATCTGCAAAATAGCGGCTTGAACTACACGATTTTGCGGCCTTCCGGCTTTGCGGCCAATTTGATTCCTGCCGCCGAGCGGTTTCGCCAAAGCGGAATCTATCTGCTTTTGGGCGATGCCGAAACGCGCACCTCGATCGTCAGCACCGACGACCTTGCGGAAATTGCCGTCAAGTCGGTTTCTGCACCCGGAGCAAAAATCAGCGATCGCCGTTGGTGGTCCCGAAATTCTTCAGCGTCGCGACATTCCCAAGATTTTTGGCCGAATTTTCAACACGGAACCGATCGTGATCAACGCGCCGCTGTTGGCGATCGACGGTATCCGCAGCGTGGTCGGCTTTCTCAACCCGGAAGCGCAGCGCAGCCTTGGCACATTTCGGACTCTGCTCGCCAACGAGTTTTACATCACGCCCGCCGAAGTGCAGCGCTTGGAGCAAATTTATGAGATGCGGCTGGAAACGCTCGAAGCGTTCATTCGCCGCTATGTCAGTCCGTAAATCAAGAGGGCAAGACCGATCGCCACGCCCGCCCCAATCAGCGTATTGAAAATATTCACCAGTTCGTTCGTCAGCCAGTCGAACTTGTTTTGCACGGTCGCGCCGATTACGCTTTCCAAATTCGTCGCGACAAAAGCGGCGATTAAACAGATTGCAATTCCGGCTAGGTCGATCAGACCGACTGCAAAAGCGGCGATCGCGATCACCAAAGAGCCGACCAAACCTGCGATCGTGCCTTCTAAACTGACTGCGCCTTCTGTGCCGCGATCGACCGCTTGCAGCGTCGTGATCAAAAACGTCCGCTTGCCGTAGGCTTTGCCGACTTCGCTGGCGCAGGTGTCGGAAAGTTTGGTGCTGATGCTTGCCACGTAGCCCAACAGCAAAAAGGGAACGAGTTGCGGTTGGCTAGGTGTGAGGACGTAGGCAGCGATCGCGCAAATCGTCCCCGTCAAAGCCGACCCCAGACATTTTCTGGCCCCGTGC
>JAAUTJ010000122.1 GCA_012031475.1 Leptolyngbyaceae cyanobacterium SM1_3_5
CCAACAGCGGGGGAAGTGCTGATTCGCGGGCGATCGATGACGCATGTGCCCGCCCATCGCCGTCCGGTCAACACGGTTTTTCAAAGCTATGCGCTGTTCGGTCACATGACCGTGTGGGACAACATCGCGTTCGGCCTGCGAATTAAGGGACAGACGAAAGCGCAAGTGCAAGACCGCGTAGGCGATGCGTTGCGGCTGGTGAAGATGGAGAATTTTGCCAAGCGCTTTCCCGCTCAGCTATCGGGCGGACAGCAGCAGCGCGTCGCACTGGCAAGAGCTTTGGTCAACCGCCCGACCGTCGTTTTGCTCGATGAGCCGCTGGGCGCGTTGGACTTGAAGCTGCGAAAAGAAATGCAGGTCGAGCTATCGAATCTGCATCGCGAACTGGGCGTGACGTTTGTGATGGTGACGCACGACCAAGAAGAAGCCTTGAGCTTGAGCGATCGCATTGCCGTGATGAACGCAGGCAACATTGAGCAGATCGGCTCCCCTCACCAAATCTACGAATCGCCTCAAACGGCATTTGTGGCCGACTTCATTGGCGACACCAATTTGTTTCAAGGACGGGTGGATGCGATCGATCGATCGATCCTACAAGTCACAACCGACACCGGACTGCACATTCTCGCGAAGCCATTGGCCGCCGATGCTTCACCCAGCCAGCAGGTCGTGGTCAGCATTCGTCCCGAAAAATTCACGTCAGCCTCAATGCACCTGAGACGACGACCAACTGCTTTGCAGGTCAGCTTAAGCACGTCATGTACATGGGTACGCATGTCCATTACGTGGTGAACCTGGATTCGGGCGAAAGCGTGACGGTGATGCAGCCGAAGCTTGAAGCCATGCCCGAAATCAACACGCCGATTTTCATTCACTGGAATCCGATCGACTGCTTGGCGATCGCTACCTAGCCCTTTTTGCATCCCTTGTCACTTTCCGCTGTCGCTGGAGAAACCATCTATGCCTCCGATGAATTTTCGCACTGCTCGATCGTCTGCCCATCGAGCTGCCCTGACTCGTCGTCGCTTTTTGCAGGCATCCGCTGCCGCCGTATCTGGCGCAATGCTGTCGAACTGCGCTCGCGGCATCAGCGACCCAAATGCCGCCCAGTCGTCTCCAACGGCTGAGGCGGGCGATCGCAACACGCTCCACCTCTACTCCTGGTCAACCTACATTGACGACCAGGTGATCGATGAATTCACCAAGGCAACGGGCATTCAGGTCGTGGCCGACACCTACGACTCAAACGAAACGATGCTCGCCCGGATGCAGGCCGGAGGCGGCAAAGCCTACAGCATCATTTATCCTTCGGACTACATGGTGCAGCAAATGGTCGAACTTGATTTGCTGACGGAACTCGATCGAGCCAAAGTCGAGAGCGTGGAAAGTAATTTGCTCGACAACTGGAAAAGCCCAGTTTATGACCCGAACAACGCGCACAGCCTGCCGTTTGCTTGGGGGACGACTGGCCTGGTTTACAACTCCACCAAGCTCACGAATGCCCCGACCGACTGGAGCGATTTGTGGGACAACAAAAGACGCGCTCAGCCAGCGGATGACCTTGCTCAACGATGTGCGCGAAGTGATGGGCGCAGTTCTCAAGTCGCTGGGGCATTCGTACAACTCGGTCGATCCGGCTGAAATCGAAGCCGCCTATCAAAAGCTGGTGGAGCTAAAGCCCGCGATCGCTTCGTTCACCTCAGACGGCTGGCGCGATCAGCTTGTCACCGGAGATCTAATCATGTCAATGGGCTATTCGGTTGATGCGATCGACGTGATGGCCGCCAATCCCGACGTGAAATATGTGATTCCGGCCAGTGGTTCCTCGCTGTGGACGGACACAATGGTAATTCCCAAAGGCGCACCGAACACCGAAGCCGCTTACGCCTGGATGGACTATCTGCTTTCACCCGAAAGCGCGGCTCGCGTCGTCAACCAGCTTAAGATCGCCACGCCCAATCGCGCCGCCCTTGACAAGATTGATCCCGAACTACGCAACAATCCCAGCTTGTTTCCGCCAGAAGAACTGCTGACAAAATGCGAAGGAATTGCGCCCGTTCCGCCCGAAGTCTCCGAACTGTTGGACAAATACTGGACACAGTTGACCAGCGCTTAAGCGGCAAAAGGCGATCGACTGCTGGATCGATCGCCTTTTGCCGCCGCCAAATTGAATTCGCCAAAAGGTACACCCGATCGCCCAATTCACGCGCTAGATTGGCCGTAATGTGCAGCAAGTACAAACAAGCATGGCAAGTCCAGACACCTATACCGATCAAAATTTTTGGGAAAAGCTCCGCAAGTTCGCAACGCAAGCAGGCCGCGAAGTCGTGGAAAAAGCGCTGACGCTCTACTACGCCGCTCAGCGACCGGAAACGCCGCTGTGGGCCAAGACGGTGATCTATTCGGCTTTGGCCTATTTTGTGTTGCCGACCGACGCGATCCCGGATCTCACACCGATCGCCGGATATGCTGATGATTTGGGCGCTCTTGCCGCTGCGATCACAACGGTGGCGATGTGCATCACGCCGGAAGTGAAGCGCAATGCGAAGCAAAAGCTGGAAGATTGGTTTGGCAAAGAAGGCGACCGTGAGCCGACCAAAACGGCGGAGCCGATCGGGGAAATTCCGATCGAATAAATGCGCTGCTAGAAATTGACTGAAAGAGCCGCGATCGCGGCTTTCATTTTTTTACGAACTCTTGTTCGATTCAATACAAAACCTGGCTTGCTTGGTGGCATCATCGAGTTATTCGATTCAAGGATGACGCATGAACGGCAAGCAGTGGCAGCGACGACAAATCCTTTTTCTGCTGTCCGGCGCGATCGGCAGCGTTGCCTTGAATGCCTGCAATTCTGGTACAAACCGGAGTTCCGTCGAGGCAGAAAATGCCAAAGCTTCGATCGCGATGGTGACGTGGATTGGCTACACGCCGCTGTACATTGCCCAGGAAAAAGGCTTTTACAAAGCAGCAGGTTTGGATTTGACGATGCAGGTGTTCGGCTCAAATGTTGAGGCAAATGCAGCCTTTCGCGCCGGACGCACCGATGCGATTACGCTGGTTCCTTCCGAAACGCTGACCTTGGCCGCAACTGATAAAGCGTTTCGAGTCGTTTACGTGGTCGATCTTTCCAACGGCGGCGACGGCATCTTAGCGCGAAATAAAATCACTGACGTGGCTGCTTTCAAAGGTCAAAGAATTGCGGTTGAGCAAGGCGCAGTCAGCCACTTTTTCTTGCTGCAAGCAATGGCCGAAGCAGGCTTGAGCGAAACCGATGTGACGCTGGTGAATCTTGCCCCGGATGCCGCCGCTTCTGCCTATCAAGCCGGACAGGTGGATATCGCCGTTTCCTATGCGCCGTTTTTGTTTACGGCCAACAGCGAACAGAAAGACGGGCGGATTATTTACGACAGTTCTAACGCTGAAATATGCGACTGCGCTGAGCGATCTAATCTTGTTTGATGCAGAATTCATTGAGCAGAATCCCCAAGCGATCGAAGCGTTCATTCGCGGCAATCTCCAAGCGCTCGAATTTCTCAGTTCCAATCGATCGGAAGCGCTGGAAATCGCCGCCAAACCGTTAGGCTTAACCGCCAGCGAACTGGACGAACAGCTTAAAAGCATCAAGCTTCCCAACCTGGCCGAAAATGTCGAAATGCTCAGTGATCCCAACAGCGATTTGTATTTGCTCAAGCCAATGGCCGACCTGACCCAATTTTTGCAGGCGCAAGGCCAACTAGAGCAAGCTCCCAGTTTAGACGGCTTGCTGGAGCCAAAATTTGTTAAGGCAATCGCCAGCTAAAGCCCGATCGATCGGATAAAGTTAAAAACGTTTCGCGGGTGGATCACGACCGATGGATATTGCATCGCTAAAAGACCGAGATTTGCTGAGCATGGCCGATCTCAGCAGTGAAGAAGTGCTGGGCTTGCTGCATCTGGCTCGCGAGATGAAAGCCGATCGCGTCCAGCTACGGGCTAGCAAAGTGCTGGGCTTGCTGTTTCAAAAAGCCTCGACCCGCACCAGAGTCAGCTTTTCGGTTGCGATGTATCAGCTAGGCGGTCAAGTGCTGGATCTCAACGCCAGCATGACCCAAGTGGGACGGGGCGAACCGACGATCGACACGGCTCGCGTCCTCGATCGCTATCTGGACGTGGTGGCGATTCGCACCTTTGAGCAGCAAGAGCTAGAAACCTTTGCTCACTATGCCAAAATTCCCGTCATCAACGCGCTCACCGATTTGGAGCATCCCTGTCAGGTGCTGGCCGACCTGATGACGGTGCAAGAGCAGTTCGGCAGTCTGGCCGGATTGACATTGACCTACGTGGGAGACGGAAACAACATGGCGCACTCGCTGCTGTTGGGCTGTGCCCTCGTTGGCATGAATGTCCGCATCGCCGCACCAGCGGCATATCAGCCGAATGCCGAAGTGGTCGATCGCGCCCGCCAAATCGCCGCCGATCGATCGGAAGTTGTGATCACCCCTGACCCGCAAGCCGCCGCTAAAAATGCCCATGTCCTCTACACCGACGTGTGGGCAAGCATGGGGCAAGAAGATTTGGCCGCCACGCGCATTCCGATTTTTCAGCCCTATCAAATCAACGAGGAACTGTTGTCGATCGCGGATGCCGATGCGATCGTGCTGCACTGTTTGCCTGCCCATCGCGGCGAAGAAATCACCGAAGCCGTCCTCGAAGGGTCGCAGTCTCGCGTTTGGGACGAAGCCGAAAACCGTCTGCACGCCCAAAAAGCCCTGCTCGCCTGCATTTTGGGCGCAGCTTAGCCAAAGTGCGATCGCAAAACGCTTCTGCTTCCCGGAAGCTTGAGCCGTCGAGAAGCAGAAGTGCAGATTGCACGGCCAACAGGCGATCGCCGCTTAGCTGATCACGAAGTTGCTGGCTGTGACCGAACTGAGCAAGGCATTTTCGATCGTTGCCAGCGTGGTAAAGTTTGTGCCGCTGCCGTTGCCGTCGCGATCGATGCGGACTTCAACCGTTGCGCCGACCTGCTTGAGTTCAACAAACTCTGAGAAGCGGCCAAGATCGGTTCTACCGCGAAACGAGTCTGCGTTGAAGATGCCGCGCAGGTCGATCAAATCTTCGCGGTTCAAGTCGAGAATGCGATCGCCCGCTTCTGCCAAGCTGGTGTAGGCAAAGGTATCTCGGCCTGCATTGCCAACCAGAACATCGTTGCCCAGCCCGCCGACGAGGACATCGTTGCCCAGTCCGCCAATCAAAAAGTCGTTGCCTTCGCTGCCCAGCAGCAGATCATTCGCTTGATTGCCGCGCAGGGTGTCGTTGCCGCCTCGACCGACTAAGCGATCGTTGCGCCGTCCGCCCCGCAGCAGGTCATTACCGCCGTTGCCAATCAGAACATCGCTGCCGTTGCGTCCCCACAGCGCGTTGCGTCCGCCGAATCCGCGCAGCACATCTCGATCGCGCCCGCCCAGCACCAAGCCACGCCCGCCAATTTCTCGTCCGGGCTTGCCGCTGTCAAACTGGATTTGCGGCAGCGCCGTGCCCAGATAAGCCGTTGTCCAAGTTTCGATCGGGGCTGTGGTCAGCAAATTGCCAGCCCGATCGCTGCTCTGCTCCAGCTTGAGGCTAATTTGATAGCTGCCTTCGGACTGCGTGATTGCAGTCAGATTGTCGATCGTCCAGGTTTTGCGATCGGTGGTCGTCAGGGTCGCACCCTCCAGCGACAAGGCTTGACCGTCGCGCGTCAGCACCAGATCCGACCGATCAAAGTCGCTGACTGCTTCATCGAATTCTAGGGCGATCGAGTCCACAGCGCTGTCTCGCAGTCTCGGCGTGACGCG
Organism: Leptolyngbyaceae cyanobacterium SM1_3_5; assembly: GCA_012031475.1. GTDB lineage: Bacteria > Cyanobacteriota > Cyanobacteriia > Elainellales > Elainellaceae > JAAUTJ01. The sequence continues at coordinate 5,814 of JAAUTJ010000122.1, forward strand.
GGCAAACCTGCCGATCGCCGCCTGCGTGTCAATTTCGATCGCCAGCGGGGGCGAAGCCGCACTGACATTTCTGGCAACGTCGATCGCACTGAAAGCAATGCTGTAGCGACCGTCCGCCAAAGGCGCTGGAGGCGTAAAAATCCAGCGGCCTTGAGCGTTGACGATCGCCTGCCCCAGCACCGTATCGCCTGCTAGCACTTGAACCGTACTGCTGGCAGTGCCCGTGCCGCTGAAGGTGGGCGTGTTGTCATTCGTGATGCCGTCGGTTTCCGAGATGCCGCGATCGCTCAATACTGAGAGACTGGGCGCAACGATCGGCGCGGCAGGCGCGGCGGTACGCAAATCCACGTTCAAGCTGTTGGATGAAGCGCTTTCGTTGCCTGCGCGATCGGTAAATGTGACGGCGATCGGATGAAGACGCTCAGGCAGTTCAGATGCGGCGGTGACTGTCCAACCGCTGCTGCTCACTGTGCTGCTGCCAATTTCGATGCGGTTGCCGCCGTTGTCCGTCGTGTAGAGCTTGACCGTATCGCCAATCGTGCCGCCCGTACCACTGAAGGTGGGCGTGGTGTCGTTGGTAATGTCGTCGATTGCCGATCGCCCCGTATCGCTGTCGGCCACCAAATCCGGCGCAGCAGGCGGAGGCGGGCTAGTCCGGTCGATCGTCACTTCAACTTCGGGCGATCGATCGCTCTGATTGCCTGCCGGATCGCGAAAGGTTGACCCGACGCGGCGATCGCCTTCAGCCAGTTCAGAAGTCGTCACCGTCCAGTTTCCTGCGGGATCGGTGATTTCCGCTGAGCCAACGAGATTGTTGTCCGCAAAGATCTCGACGCGATCGCCAACTGTGCCTGTACCCGTGAAGGTCAAGGTGGAATCGTTCGTGAGGCGATCGTTATCTTGCGCCCCTGTGTCGCTGGCCGTTGCCAAAACCGGAGCAGTTAGGAGCAGCAGGTGCGACCGTGTCAATGACGATCGCTTTGTTGGCCGCGAGTGAACCGAGTCCGCCCGGAAGGGGCAGCGCCACGATCGCATTGCCGCCCGTCGTCATCGCATATTCGATCGTGCCGCCATTCAGTTCAAGCGCAGCACTCGAAGCAATGTCGAGATCAAGGCTGTTGTCGCCCGCTTGAACGGTGTAGCGGAAAGTGAGGGTGTTGGCGTTGTCACCGCTGAAATAGGTGGCAGCGCGATCGACTGTGCCCGTTTCCAATCGCAGTTGCGGCTGACCTGTGACTCGGACGGCTTGATCGAAGGTGACGGTGATGTCGATCGGGCTTCCGGCGTTGTAAGCTCCGTCTGGAGTTGTTGCGCTGATGTCGATCACATCTGAGCCAAGAATTTGAATTCCCTCGCGCCCATCTGCCACAAAAATTTGATTGCCTGCAAGGGTAACGCCATAGGCTCTGCCAGGGGTGCTGACCCTGCCTGCAAGCTGCGGATTTTGCGGATTGCGAATATCGACAATTTCAACGCCCGCATTGCCATCCGCGACGTAGGCATAGTGACCTTGAACCGCCACACCGATCGATTCGTCCGGCGTGTTGTATCGGCTCACAAACGATGCAGTTTCCGGGGTGCTGATGTTGATGATATACAGCCCATCGGTATCGGGAGCGCCAAACGTCCGCGAGGTAACGTAGGCAAAATTTCCGGCGATCGCCACACCCGTTGCAAATCCAGGATCGGCCACAGTCCGAACCAGGCTGGGACTGCTGGGAGTGCTGATGTCTACCACGCGCAAGCCGTTCACGCCATCGGCAACATAGACATAGTTGCCTGCAACGGCGACACCAAACGCCTGGTTGATTTGCGCCAGCCTCGCCACCTGTTGAGGAGCAGACGGGTTGCTGATGTTGAACACTTGCAGACCCCGCTTGATGGGCAGCAACGAAGGCAAAATTCGCGATCGCCACGCTGTAGGCTTCACTGTCGGTGATGCCTTGAACAAGGGTGCTGCCGCTGCCGACGGGCGTAAGCTGCTTTTGGGAATTGGCTTCGGTAATCTCAAAAATCCGCAAGCCTTCCAAACCGTGTGCAGCATATGCAAAGTTGCCAGACACGGCGATGCCAAAAGCGCCGTTATCGTCATTGACCTGTCCACTCGGCAGCGTCTCGCTGTCGGTTTGCTGTGGATTGGCCGGATTGCGGACATCAAAGACCTTAATTCCCTCAATTTCATCGGCCACATACGCAAAGCCATCGACGACCGTGATCCCCAGCGCCACCCAAGTATCGGCACTGCCGATCGATCGCAGATCCAGCGTGGCCGGATAAGCCGCCAGCGTTTCTGGCAGGAACGGCGAGCCACCAGCATTGGCGCGATTGATTGGCGTAAACGCATTCAGTCGCCAGGTTCCGCCTTTTTCAGCCTGCCCAACGGTTTGCGTGGACGCGGCGATCGTCGCTCCCGTCAACTGATGAAGCCGCTGCATGAAGGCGGCTCCCGCATCGCCAGCCGCCACATTGCAGGCGTAAAGCTGGAGCGATCGCGGTGCGGTCGGTGAGGCACTGGCAAACCAGGCTTGCAGTTGATCAGTATAGGAATCAATGGTTTCCAGGCTGAGTTGCCGATCGCCCAGAGAAACACAGCCCGGAGCGCCATGTGCGACCAGGTGCAGGCTTGAAATTTGAGGATATTGCTGGAGCGTTTCGGTGATTTGCTCAATGCCGTCGCGATCGGAGCGCAAAATCACAACTTCTGCATCGCGAATCGTTCCCGCTGCCAGCAGTTCAAACTGGTCAATTTTCGCGTCGATTGCGACGAGCAGGCGCGGCTGGCAGAGTGGCGATGGGTGGAAGTTGTTCGAGTAACCGTTCGATCGTAGATTATTGGCCTGCCTTTGTTTTAGGCTGGTCATATCCGCAACAGCAACAGTCATAAAGTTCCTATCCTTATCGACAACGTAGATGGCTTTTTGCAATCAAGATTACAGCAAAAATTCACCTGCCCAGGCAGATGCAGGTTTCGGTTGATACACCCACCCTAAGAGCGTTGCGAAGCAAAATTTGCCGATCGCTCTAGCTGACCCGAATACAACTGAGGCAGGCGATTTCGCTGAAATCACCGCAGCGGTTGCCCATGATCGAATTCAGAGACGCCGTTTTTACTATTCCCAATTGCAACTTGCCACTAACAGTTTGTCCGAGGATTACCGCTCTTTCAGCAGATTTACCGAACTTTGACATAAACTTTATTTAGTTATTTTTACTGCACCTGCTCGCCAAAGGATACCCGAAAGCTGGACTGAAGCAAAGTGCGATCGCAACCATACTCGCCAAGCGGCAATTCTAGGCAGTTTGGCTTGATGTCGCTAGCTCCATTTTTGTTTGAGCGATCGCCAGTAAGGACCAACCAGCGATTGCCCAAAAGCAATCTTCAGTTTCTTCAGTAAACTGATCGGAGGCTGTCCATAGTAAAGTGCGTTGGCTGGAATTGGCACCTCTGTCGAATCGCCAATATTGATGTAGCGATCGATGCCCTGCCGAGCTAAATATTTCTCACGTGCTTGCTGCAATTGGCGGTCATGAGTGTTCGTGTGAAATATTGTCCAGGTTGGATCTTCTGTTTTACAAAGCGTGTAGATGTTGTGGCGCTGCATGTAATCTTCCAGCGCAAATTCAAACACGCCACGCGGATCGCCTGTTGATTCGGCTGGATTTTCACCCGTAAATCCTGACTGAATAAAATCGCCTGCATACTCATAAACCGCAGCTAGCAGCATACTCCGCTTCATCAGCGCAAAGTTGTGGCTGCATTTGTGCGTGAAATACCATCCCGGCCATGCGTCATGATGCTTAGCGGGTAGATTAAACGAGCCGCTCACTGCAAAACATCATCCCGATCGAGATAGGCGATCGCTTCTTCGAGCCAGTTTTCATGTCCTTCTCGATAGGGCAATGTATCGATGCGAAACAGCAAAACATAAGGCTTGCTAGCAATCAACCAGGCAACAAAATCTTTGAGGTATCCAGAGCCTTTCTTATCCGAATTGTCTGGATGATTTGGCTGAATGACCTGCAATTTATCAATCAAACCGTCCTGAAAAGCTGCCAGTTCACCGCTTGAGTTTTAGCGTTGCTGCCACAGTCAACGACTAACAACCTCGCCGGGTTTACCGCCTAAGAGCTGATTTGTGAAGTGGAATCCTTAAGCTAGACCATGCGTTTGA
>JAAUTJ010000123.1 GCA_012031475.1 Leptolyngbyaceae cyanobacterium SM1_3_5
TCCGCGAGCCTGGGGGGCGCACCGACGACGTCCGCGAGCTGCTCCCAGGCCAGTTGAAAGGTGACACACCACAGCAGGTTGCGACCGGCGACGTGGGTTTCGTCGAGCGTCGCCGCAAACGTCGTGCGCGGCGGCTCGGAACCGGTGTCGTTCGCCGGCACGACCGTTGCGAGCAAGGGTGGGGTCGATCGCATCCGGGTGAGCAGAAGAGCAGCGAGCCCTGCGAGCAGGAACAACGTCAGAAGCAGGAACAGGCGGAGCATCACCTTCTCACCCGGATCGGCCGGGGGCCGGCCCCTCGAAAGGGCCGGCATCCGGCACGACAGACGCACGCCAGACACAGTGGGCGCTTCGGAGCGCGGCTCAGTGCAAGACCGAGCCCTTGGGAGCCATCGGCTCCTGGTCTGCGGGCAGAACCTCGCACTCATCGGGGACGGCGTTCTTGTTGAAATCGAGCGCGTCGCCGTTCTCGATCTCAATGGCGTCGAAGATCTCGTTGGCATTGCAATCGGCCATCGCGACCTTGACTTTTTTGCCACCCGAGCCGAGGTCGAAGTCACCACCGCGGCAGAAGATACCGAGGAATTTGGTCTTCTTGGAGGCGGTCACGGTGGTGGTGTAACCACCGCACGTGGCGCCGCTCTTGTTGGCGATGTCTTGGAGGAACTGTTTGTCCGAGCCGGTGTAGCAGCTGCCGATGGTCACGCTCTTGACCTTGCCCGCCAGCGCCTTGCCAAAGTCGCACGGCGACATACAACCAGGGTAGTTGCCGATGCAACCGGTGCCGATCCTAATGAAACCACTGCCGCCGGCGCCGGCCGGACCGTTGCCATGCCCCAGGATGGTCACCGAGACGGGTCCGCCTTTGGCCATCGCTGCGGCGCAGATGGCGTTGATCACGTCCTGCGGGCTGCCCGCACGGGCGACGTTCTTGCCATCGCGGGTGAGGTTGTCGTTGGCATACTCCTCGAACTTGTCGGGAGGGTTGGTCTTGGAAACCACGTAGATGTCCGAAGACGGTAGGGGTCCGAGCGCCTTTTGGAGCCGGGTGAGCGCATCGATATCTTCCAGCTTCGAGGTGCGATGCACCATGGTGCGCACGGGACCGCCCGCTTGGAAGAGCCCGTCTTCGACGTACTGCCCGTAAACGTAGGAGCGATGCTCGACCACCAGGGTTTCGGCCACCAACACGTCGGCATTGACCCGAACGGCATAAGGGCCGGGGCCGAGGATGCTCAGGGTGAGCACGTTGGCGGTGAGGTCGGCCGAGTAATCCGAAACCAGGTCGTAGACGTCGAGGCCCGGCTTGTAGTGGTAGTACTGCAGGTAGTTCGAGGCGGTGATCGCCCGCAGGGCGGCCTTCGAATACTCGCCCTCGGTGGTGGCGGGGTTGGGAACCAGGATCGGCAGAACTTGCAGACCGGTGATCGTGGCGCTGAGGATCTCCGGGTCGTTGGCGAGCAAGTCGTCCTCGGTCCACTGGAGCGTGAACGGAACGCTTTCGCCGTCACCACTGACCGGCTGCTCGGGGTAGACGCCCTCGACCAAGGAGGCCGGGGGGAAAAACATCGCATCCGGCGGGATCGGCGCCGCCGCCGCCGGACCGCCGAGCGCCACCCCCAGGAGGGCGGCCCAGAGCAACGCCCCGGCCAAGATCGGTTTTGAAAAACGGCTGCTTACACCTGTGCTCTCTCTCATCGCTGTCCTCCGGTTGGTTGTGACCAGACGCACCGAAGGTAGCGTAAGCGCGTTTGGAGGTCAACCTCAGAAGTGAGGACCGCAGCTCAATCCCAACTCACCCGATCACCCACCGCAACCTCGCCGCCCTCGAGCACCACGGCGAAGAGGCCGCCGCGCCACGCGGGTGAGAGCGCGGCCTGCAAACCCGCGACGCTCTCTTCCATCTGCCGGCACGGCCGGGTTTCGCCCGGATTTATCGCAAAAACGCGCCCCCCATCAAAACCAACCCTACGAGCTCACGATGATGCGCTGCTTCTGTGCGATCGCATCGCTTCCTTGATGGGAAAGAAAAGGTAGGTGAGCGGATTAATCGTCACAATAATGTCACGGAAATCCCGCTTGGCTAGAGCAACGATCGCCCCTGCCACCCAATCGGCTGACATCACACCAACGGGATTCAAATTACTTTTGAAGGGACCTAGAATCAGCTTGCGAATGGTGCAGGGCGCATCGAGTCTGCGTAAGGTAATCAGATCACCCAGCGCTCGCTTCGAGAGTTCATATAGCGGACTTAGAGCGGGGCTGACTTCTGCTTCAGACGTATTAATCCACAGTTCCTTGAGGGCGCGATCGCTCGATTTTTGCACCGTTCCTAGAAACAGTTCAGCCAATCGCCAAGCGGAGAAAGTATTGATTTCAAACGATCGCGCAATCGCTTCCGCTGTGCGATCGCCATGTACGTTAATGCCGTGATTAATAATTAGAATATCGACTTTTTGGAGGCGATCGCGCAGTTCATTTTCTGCACCCGATCGCCAAACGATCACTTCAGCCGGAACGTCAAATTTAGCATCGGTTGCAGTTGTAATGGCGATTACTTTTGCGCCTTGTTTGCCAGTTTAGACATCAGCGATCGCCCCATTGTGCCGGATGCGCCCGTGATGGCGATCGTTTTTCCTTTCAGCGATAGACTGGTTCCCAGCATTTTGTCTAAAAAGGTGTAGTGTCCACAAAAGTAAGCGTTTCCCTGGTCGAAATGATGCCGCCAATGATAGGTGCGATTCACCGTCCAAACTGAGGGAATTTCTGTTAAATCTCCGGGCTTGTGCGTGAGATCAGTTTCGAGCAGAAAGCCTTGCGATCGCGCAATTGCGGTTGCTAGAAATCCGGCTGAATATAAACAGCCAAACCACAATCCAGGTTGATCAAAAGCAAAGGCGATCGCGCCTGTCAGCAGCAGCATGGCAGTTGCTTCTGGTGTGTCGTTGTGCCACTGCGCTTTGCGATAGGCTTCTAGGCTGACAATGGACAGATCGCGACGATACGCTTTGTGATGCAGCGTGTGCGCGGCCTGCAAAGGCGTCCAATAATGTCCAGCAACGTGATAAATATCGCGCATTAATTCGGCAATGACCGTTGCCAGAATCGCCAGTAAGATTTGAATAAAAATTTGTTTAAAGTCCATCTTCTAAATTGAATGCACCGAGCCTAATGTGGAGCATTGAAATCGATCGCAATTCTGCCAAATTGAATCGATCGAATGCTTTACTTTTTGTAACCATTTGATAGTGTAATCGCTCCAGTCAGCAAAAGGAAGTCTTCAGCCCAAGTTCAGCAGTACGGTGAACAGCAGCCAAGCGTCACACCCGTAGAGCGTCGCTGTTAGGATGAATGGAACAGGTGATCGCAACTGACGTTCTCAACATGACCGACTCGACCCCGACGTTTACACCGCGCCAATCCAGCACTACCGAGCATGTCCTGATGCTGCCCGACCAGCAAATTCGCTATCGGGCGATCGCCAGTTGGCAAACGCTGTATGAGCGCGAAAAGCCTGTGGCGGAAATGTTTCACGTCGCATATCTGGCCGAGTCGAGCGAGGTGCGTCCGCTGACGTTTGTGGTGAACGGTGGTCCTGGTGCGGCTTCGGCCTATCTACACATGGGCGCGATCGGTCCCAAACGGATTCAGTTTAGTGAACAGGGCAAATTGCCGAAACCGCCTGTGCGCCTGACGGACAATACTGAAAGCTGGTTGAGCTTCAGCGATTTGGTGTTCATCGACCCGATCGGACGGGCTTCAGCCGCAGCGTTCCACCTGAAAAAACGGCTGAAAAATCAAGTGAAAAACCAGAAGGCGACTCGGACGAACCCAAAGAAACGAAATTTTGGGAAGTGGATCGCGACTTGAATTCGATCGGTGAATTCATCCAGCGATTTTTGTCACAGCACAAGCGCTGGCTGTCCCCGATTTTTATCGCGGGTGAAAGCTATGGTGGCTTTCGCGTTGCTCGATTGGCTCGCAAGCTGCAACAAGAATTTGGAGTCGGGCTGTCTGGCGCAATTTTGATTTCACCCGCCTTGGAATTCAGCTTGTTGGCAGGCAGCGACTACAACGTCACGACTTGGGCGACGCTGTTGCCTTCACTGGCGGCGGCAGCGGCACATCACGATCGCGCAAGCTGGGCTGGCAAACCGGGAGACTTGCAGGCGCACATTCAAGCCGCCGAACAGTTCGCCCACAAAACGCTGATTCCTCTACTGGCGATCGGTGCGGCGTATCCGGAAGCCGATCGCCAGCTAGCTTATGAACAATTGGCGGGCTTAATCGGTTTGCCGTTGAGCGTCGTCAAACAGCAGGGCGGACGGATTAGCTTTGAAACATTTGCGCGAGAACTCTTGCGCGATCGCCAGCGAATTGTCGGCCTTTACGATGCGTCGATTATCGGAATCGATCCGTTTCCCGATCGCCCCCTGTATGAAGGCAGCGACCCGACTTTGGACGGACTCGATCGCTTATTTACCGGAGCAATTAACAGTCACCTGCGCGATACATTGGGCGTTGAAACGGATTTGACCTATCATCTTTTGAATTTTGAAGTGTTCAAAGCCTGGAAGTTTGATATTAAAGGCGACTTCAAGCAAGGCTTTGTCGGCGCGATCGATGATCTGCGCGTCGGCATGACCTTAAATCCGTTTATGCAGGTCTACATTACACACGGATTTTTCGATCTGGTGACGCCTTATTTCTCCTCCAACTATTTAGTCAATCTGATGAAACTCGATCCCGAAATTCGATCGAACCTCACCTTGAAACATTACAAAGGCGGACACATGTTCTACGCTTGGGACGCATCGCGGCAAGCTTGGTTTGGCGAAATGCAAAAGTTTTATCGTGAGGCGATCGCCTAAGTTTCAATTTTGCAATTTTAGTGAGGAAAAAGGATGCGTCTTTTCGATCGATCGCTGTGGTTTGCATCGGTTTTGAGTGTGTGGACGCTTTGGGGTGGTGGGGTTGTTGCTCAAACTGCACCGACCACTCTTGAGCAGGAGTTTCAGCGCGAATTGCTTTTGCAAGCAGATGGAACGAATTCTGAAGCTTTTCTAGGACAGTTGCCGCCTGACCTTCCGATCGATCTGCCGCTGCCCGATCAGGCTCGCATTATTGGCAGCATTGTTGCGGCTGAAGATCAAAAAAATCCTTCCTTTGATTATGAAATTTATCTGACTGTGCCGCGATCGCCTCAGCAGGTTATGGCCTTCTATCAAGAACAGTTTGGCCTTGCTGGATGGAGAGCAGAAAATCTTCCGAGTCCCGGATTTGTCCGGCCAGAAACCGACGATTTCCCCCTAGCTTCCAACTTTTGCAAAGACACGCAAAAACGTTAATATTTTGGTGAATGCTATGCCAAACACTCAAACCGCTTTGGTCAGTGTAAGACTAAGCAGTATGGTTGGTGGGCTGTACCCCTCTTGCGATCGCCTACAAGAAGCTTTGACGCAAGAGTTTAGCCAAGCGATTCCGCTACCGGAGTTGACATCTCCACCGAATGCCCAAGTTCCGCAAGTCAGCGGCAGCGGCGGTGGTAGCGGTGTCAGTAGAGACTGGCGATCGATCGCGATTATCGAAACTTCGTTGAACAATCAAGCGCTGTTGGATCACTATCTTTTGCAGCTTGAGCAGGCTGGCTGGAGACAGCAAGTAAACGGCACGACCGATCAGACGACTTGGAGTTCTTTGACGCTGCAAGATGAGGGAGGACAACGCTGGCAAGGACTTCTTTCCATCAACCCCGATGCCGAACCGAACACTTATGTCGCTTCGATCATCGTCTTCTCGATCGTCTCCCCCAGACCCACCCCTACTCTCAACACTCCCTACAATCTTTGACCGAGCAATCTTTAACTGAGCAATTCGATCGAATAAGGCGAAATGCCGCCGTTTTTGTCAGAAAGCGATCGCCTAAGCTTTACCCGCAATTTATTGAGGAATCAAAAGATGCGCTTTTTTAATCGATCGCTTTTGTTTGCATCCGTTTTGAGTGTGTCTGCGCTTTGGAGGGGCGGGGTTATTGCTCAAACTGCGCCTGCCGCCTCGGAACAAGAATTGCTGCGAGATATGTTGTTGCGAACGTTCGGATCAGATGCTCAAGTTTTGCCGGGGCAGTTGCCGTCTGAGCTTGCGATCGATTTGCCGCTGCCCGATCAGGCTCGGATTATCGGCAGCATTGTTTCGGCTGAAGGGCAAGAAAATGTTTCATTCTATGATTATTTGATTTTTTTGGATGTGCCGCGATCGCCTCAGCAAACCACAGATTTCTATCAAGAACAACTCAGCCGCGCCGGATGGAGAGTAGCCGAAGACTTCACGAGTCCCAGTCCCGGATTTGCCTCGTCAGGAGACAGGTTCATTATCTCCCCCACTTTTTGTCAAGATACACAAGTTTTGAATATTGCGGTGAGAGCTTTGGCAAATGACCAGGGAGCAACGGTGAGTTTGCAACTGGCAGATACCGCCGATCAACCCTATTCCTCTTGCAATCCACCCGATCTTCCTGAAGATCCACGCACATCTATTCCGCTGCCAGAGTTGACTGCTGCGCCGAATACTCAGGTGCGAGCATTCGGCGGTGGCGGTTCAGAGAGCAACTGGAATTCGACTGCGAATATTGAAGGTTCGTTGACCAGTCAAGCGCTGTTGAATCACTATGTTTCGCAACTTGAGCAGGCAGATTGGACACAACAGGCCAGCGACACCCGCGACGCGATCGCTTGGAGTTTCCTGACGCTGCGAGATGAAGAAGGACGGCCTTGGCAGAGCTTTCTCTCGATCGCGCCTGCTGATGAACCCAACACCTACGCCGCTCAATCATTGTCCTCAGTACCAACTTGACGCGCTTTGGTTTCTAACGAAGAAGTTCGATCGAACGTTTTTGCCCAAAAGCGATCGCCCCCATCGACGCAGCAAATCTGCGATCGCCCAATCCTGATTACAATTGGAAGGACGCTAAAGAAGTGCGATCGCCCCTGTTTTTTGTCGGATCTTTTTGTCGGAGGAAAGTTCTGTGAACGTTTTTGGAATTGGCTTGCCGGAAATGGCGCTGATTATGATCGTCGCCCTGCTCGTCTTTGGGCCAAAGAAGCTGCCCGAAATTGGTCGCAGCATGGGCAAAGCGATCAAAGGCTTCCAAGACGCCTCCAAAGAATTTGAAACCGAATTCAAGCGCGAAGCCGATCGCATCGAAAAGCCCAGCCCAACCACGATGCAGGCCAAGCTGGAAGAACCCGAACCGAAAGCGATCGCGTCGAGTGAACCAGTAGAGTCGGAAACGCAAGACGCCGAAATTGTCGAAGAGCCGTCGCAACAGCCCAGCTAGTCATGACGGAATCTGCGGCAATCGTCATTCCACAGTTAATCGTGGGCTTAGGCAATCCGGGCGCAAAATACGATCGCACTCGCCACAACATTGGATTTGAGGCGATCGATCGGCTGGCGCAAACCTGGAAAATTTCGCTGAGCGAAAACCGCAAATTTCAAGGACTGTTTGGCGAAGGAACCTTCGGGGCGCAAAAAATTCGCCTGCTCAAGCCCACGACCTACATGAACCTGTCCGGCCAGTCGATTCGCGCCGTCTTGGACTGGTACAAGCTGCCGCCCGAATCCGTTCTGGTGATCTACGACGACATGGATTTGCCCGTCGGCAAGCTGCGCCTGAGACTTTCCGGGTCGGCAGGCGGACAAAACGGCATGAAATCCGCCATTTCCCACTTGGGAACCCAAGACTTTCCCCGCCTCCGCATCGGCATCGGCAACAAAGGAGAAAAAGCAGCCGTCGGCCACGTCCTCGGCCACTTCTCCCCCACCGAAACGAAAGCGATCAGCGAAGTTCTCGATCTCACCATCAGCGCGATCGAACTTAGCCTTAAACAAGGCGTCTCGAAAGCGATGAGTTTGTACAACAATCGATCGATCGAGCTTCCGCCAGCAAGCTAGAAATGGCAGGAGGCAGCGGGCAAAGGGTTTGTGAGCAATCAACTCACATCACTTGCGAAACGGTCTGCTCGATCGTCTGTCGCTGTTCGGCATCGTAGCTCCAGCGATCGAGAAACGCCTTGTACTCGCCTTGTCCTGTTGCCGCGCTTTCGTGGAGTTTTTGAGCGAGATCGCGGGTTTGCGGCAGGTTCAGCAGACGGATCAGGTGGAGCGATCGCCTTTGCACCCGATCTGACCCTTCAGCCGCGCCTTCATCCTGATTGCGGCGGTGGTGAACGGCCATTGCTGCGGACATGGCTAAATTTTTGACCAAGAGTTCGGAAACGATGTCAGGAGACGATCGCAAAGCGGTTACAATCGCCTCGGATGGCTGGTCTGCCAGCGATCGATCATCACTTAAAAAGGTGACAAAAAAGCCGCGTGCGCCGTTTTCAGTGGCGACAAGACCAGTAACCATTGACTCAATTTCGGCATCTGCCAGATCGCTGGATCGATCGAGCAGCGTTTGCGTCAGGGCGATCGCATTGGGAAACGAGAGATTTTCAGGGACTTGCAAAGAATTTTCGGGCATAATCAGCACGAAAGAGCCACAGTCTGATAGTATCGCACCCATTAACACTGGCAAAAATTAGTACAGTTGTCCGAAATGCAGAGTACAGTTAAGCAAAGAGCGATTCCAGTCGGCAGTTTGCCCAAGCGCGATCGGAGGTGAGACATGGCGATAATCTCTTCCAAACAGCAGGAGCCATCTGAGCAGCCATCGTCAGAACAGTTATCTTCTAAACAGCCGCGATCGCGCTCCAAGAAAGCTGCCGTTCAGCCGCCGACCGAAGATTTGCTTCAACCCGCTGTCACGCTGGATGAATACGGCAAGCAAGAAGAAAAGCTGCGTCCTCAGCACTTGGCCGAATATGTCGGGCAAAAAGACCTCCGAGAAGTGCTGAACATCGCAATTCAGGCGGCACAGGCGCGGCAAGAACCGCTCGACCACCTTTTGCTCTACGGTCCGCCCGGACTTGGCAAAACCACGATGTCGCTGATTTTGGCAACCGAGATGGGCGTTAATTGCAAAATCACCAGCGCACCCGCCCTGGAGCGTCCCCGCGATATCGTCGGTCTGCTGATCAACTTGCAGCCCGGAGACGTTTTATTTATCGATGAAATTCACCGTTTGCCGAAAGTCACTGAGGAAATTCTCTATCCGGCAATGGAAGATTTTCGACTCGACATTACGATCGGCAAAGGTCAAAGTGCCCGGACTCAAGTTCTTCCGCTGAAGCAATTTACTCTAGTGGGGGCAACCACGCGAGTCGGGGCGCTCAGTTCGCCCTTGCGCGATCGATTCGGCCTCGTCCAACGCCTGCGCTTCTACGAACACGACGAACTGACACAAATCGTTCTACGCACCGCCAGTATTCTGAATACGCCAATTCAGCCAGACGGCGCGGCAGAAATTGCCCGTCGAGCGCGAGGGACACCCCGAATCGCCAATCGCCTCTTGCGCCGAGTGCGCGACTACATTCAGGTGAAGCAGGTCGCCACAATCAACGAAGCGATCGCTGCCGAAGCGCTTCAGCTATTCAACGTTGACCCCAGTGGACTCGACTGGACAGACCGCAAAATGCTCAGCGTCATGATCGAAAATTTTGGCGGTGGGCCTGTGGGACTCGATACGATCGCCGCCGTGACCGGAGAAGATTCGCAGACGATCGAAGAAGTCTATGAACCCTACCTGATGCAGCTTGGCTACCTCCAGCGCACCCCAAGAGGCCGAATCGCCACGCCTGCCGCCTGGAAACACATGGGCTATTCGCCGCCCGACAGCCAGCTTCCCCTGGTACTCTAAGGGCAGTTGCGATCGAACCTGTCATGCTGCGATTTTTGCTTGTCTGCGCCTTGTGCTTATTCTTGTGGACTGCGCCCGCTTGGGCTGAAGTGACGCTCGAACCCGCTCAGCTTGAAGAACTCCGCCAGCAGGCATTTTCCGCCACAAACAGCGGAGACTTCGCCAAGG
>JAAUTJ010000124.1 GCA_012031475.1 Leptolyngbyaceae cyanobacterium SM1_3_5
TCACTCATCCTAACGTTCTCAACGGTGCAACTTTGTACTGGAATCTACCGAATGCTTTATATGTTGAAGGTTATGGTATTGACAAATTTGCTCAAGGATGATTGGGGTTTGCGTCGAGTATCATCAAAATAAAATCGGTTTAATTATTGATCAAGGAATTGAGCCAGATTACGTTTAAGAAATCTTCAACGCAGCAGATGCAGCAAATGGTTATCCCCAGCTTTCGCTTCGGTAATCGGTCAGGCGCAGGCGGTGACACTACTCAGTCAGGCGATCGATCGCGCCCGAATTGCTCCGGCCTATTTGTTTGCGGGCGTTCCCGGTGTCGGTCGCGGCTTGACGGCTCGGTGTTTTGCCGCTGCACTGCTGGGCGGAAACCGCACGATCGCTCGAATTGCTCAGGGCAATCACCCCGATTTGCTGTGGGTCGAGCCGACCTATTTGCATCAGGGCAAGCGACTTTCGGCAACGGAAGCGGCTGAAATGAACTTGAAGCGCAAAGCCGCGCCAATTATCAGAATCGAGCAAATTCGCGAAATTAGTGGGTTTTTGAGTCGTCCGCCTTTGGAGTCGGAGCGAGCGATCGTCGTGATCGAGCAGGCGGAAACGATAGCCGAACCTGCTGCAAACGGCTTGCTAAAAACCTCGAAGAACCCGGACGGGCAACGATTATTTTGCTTGCCCCCAGTGTTGAGTCGCTGTTGCCGACTTTGGTTTCGCGCTGTCAGATGATTCCGTTTGTGCGGCTCAGTCAGGAAGCGATCGCCCAAATCTTGCAGCGCAACGGCCAAGCAGAGCTTCTACAGCTTCCCAGTGTGATGGCCTTAGCGCAGGGCAGCGTCAGCAGTGCGATCGAGGCGCATCAACAGCTTCAGCTTATTTCTGCCGAACTCCGAGAAGAATTATTACAGCCGCCTCGATCGCCCCGTCAAGCGCTAGAATTAGCGCGGCAGGTGGCGCAGCTTGAACTCGAAACTCAGCTTTGGCTGATTGACTACCTTCAGCAGCACTATTGGCAGCAGACTGGGCGATCGAAACTGCTGCAAGCATTGGAAACGGCGCGGCGATCGCTTCAGGCGTTTGCTCAGGCGCGTCTGGTGTGGGAAGTGACGTTTCTGGCGATTACGGCCTGATTCTCACCTGCGACGGGGATCAGCATCCTCCTTAAGGTAGATAAAGCCGATCGCAAAATTAAAGTACAGTGCTTGGAAATCTGAGAGACTGGAGCGCGGGCAACGCTGGCTGAAGTTGGACGGCTGCTGCATCGATCGATTGTGATTCCGCTCCTTGACTGACTTTTGCAAAACTGAATACAAAGTTTACGAAACCTGCTCACCACAGGTGAAAGGTTTCCTTTATAATTACCCATAATATTTCTGAGAAAATATTGCGAAAACTTAACAAACTGTATTAACTTCTCATCTAACTCAAAATGGACACGGCAAAACAGACTGGTTTAATCAATTTTCTAAAAGAAGAGTTGGCGGTTCCCGCCTCCGCGATCGCGCTGGCTCTGCGGCACAACGAACCGGGGTCGAACCTGCTGCCGATGATTTTGTGGCAATACGGCCTGATCACGACCGAACAGCTCGATCGAATTTTTGATTGGATGGAGACGGCCTAGCATCTCCAAGCCGCGATCGCTGTCAAGCCGGATACAGGTGCGGCTATTACGCTCTTGAAAGCCGCCCTGAGAACAAAAAGTTAACTAAACTTAAAAAAGCGAAGAGCGTATTAAAGACAGTACATCTGCGCTGCTGGTTGCGATCGCGTGTGTCGATCGCGCTTCCGGCGTTCTCAAGGAGCGTAATCGCCATGCCTATTAAAGACAAGCCCCAGCCGCCTCGATCGCGGCAAATCGGCAACATTTTGATTCTGTTGTCAACGATATTTTTTAGTTGTAAAACCTGGGTATTTTCCCCAGCCTGTTTGCGCCCCGCACTCCCCAAGTGCCCTACAGCCTGTTTATTCATCAGGTGGAAGAGGGTCAAGTTTCGCGAGTTTCGGTTGGACAAAACGAAATTCGCTATCAGCTTGGTGACGAGATTGCCGCTGAAGATGGTCAACCCGGCCAAATTCTGGCAACCACGCCGATTTTTGACCTGGAACTGCCCAAACTGCTCGAAGCGAAAGGCGTTGAATTCGCCGCTGCCCCGCCTGCTCGCAACGCCTGGGTCGGCAGTGTTTTAAGCTGGGTCGTGCCGCCGCTGATTTTTGTGGCGATTTGGCAGTTCTTCCTTAACCGGAGCGGTGGTGGTCCGCAGGGGGCACTGTCGATCGGCAAAAGCCGCGCCAAAGTTTACGTTGAAGGCGAATCGGACAAGATCACGTTTGCCGATGTCGCGGGTGTGGAAGAAGCCAAGACCGAACTGGTCGAGATCGTAGACTTCCTCAAAACGCCGAAGCGTTTCACGCAAATTGGCGCTCGCATTCCCAAAGGCGTCCTTCTGGTTGGACCTCCGGGAACGGGTAAAACCCTCTTGGCAAAAGCCGTTGCAGGCGAGGCGGGCGTTCCGTTCTTCAGCATCTCCGGTTCTGAATTTGTCGAACTGTTCGTCGGTGTGGGTTCATCCCGCGTCCGTGACTTGTTCGAGCAGGCCAAAAAGCAAGCGCCCTGCATCGTGTTTATCGATGAGTTGGACGCGATCGGCAAATCCCGCAACAGCGGCGGCTTCTATGGCGGCAACGACGAGCGCGAACAAACGCTAAACCAACTGCTGACCGAGATGGACGGCTTTGCCGCAGGCGATGCGACTGTAATCGTGCTGGCCGCAACCAACCGCCCCGAAACGCTTGACCCTGCGCTTTTGCGTCCCGGTCGCTTTGATAGACAAGTGCTGGTCGATCGCCCCGACTTGAGCGGTCGTGAAGCGATCCTCAAACATCCACTCGCGTCAGGTCAAACTTGGCTCAGACGTGGATTTGCGGCAGATTGCTACACGAACTCCTGGATTTGCTGGAGCCGACCTTGCCAATTTGGTGAACGAAGCTGCACTGCTGGCCGCTCGCAACAATCGCGAAGCCGTTGCCCAAGCCGACTTTGCCGAAGCGATCGAGCGCGTCGTGGCTGGACTGGAAAAGAAAAGCCGCGTCCTCAACGAAAAAGAAAAGAAAATCGTTGCCTATCACGAAGTCGGCCACGCCCTCGTTGGCGCACTGATGCCTGGAAGCGGTCGGGTCGAAAAGATTTCGATTATTCCGCGCGGCATGGCGGCTTTGGGCTACACGCTGCAACTGCCGACTGAAGATCGATTTTTGATGAGTGAAACCGAACTGCGCGAACAGATTGCCACGATGTTGGGCGGTCGATCGGCGGAAGAAATCATCTTCAACAGCATCACGACCGGAGCCTCCAACGACCTCCAGCGGGCGACCGACTTGGCCGAACGCAATGGTGACGATGTACGGCATGAGCAAGGTGCTTGGCCCCTTGGCCTATCAGCAGGGTCAGCAGTCGTTCCTCGGTGCCGAACCGATGAATCCGCGCCGGATGGTCAGCGCTCAAACGGCAGAAGCGATCGATCAAGAAGTCAAGGCGATCGTGGAAGAGGCTCACCAATACGCGCTGGACATCCTGACGCAAAACCGCGATTTGCTCGAATCGATTACGCAAAAGCTGCTGGAAACGGAAGTAATCGAAGGCGAAACGCTGCATGAAATGCTGGCTCAGGTGAAAGCCCCAGAGCGATCGCCCGTCACGGTCGGCTAGTCGATCGAATTTGAATCACTCCTGTCCCCGATCGCCTTGTTTCCAAACGGCACAGCGCGATGCGGGATTTTTGCGATCAGAAATGAGGTAAACTTTTATTAACAAAATTCTCATCAACCGCAATGACCAAGAGCCTCGGATTTGGAAAAACCCAGCCCGCGCCCAAACCGTCGAAACGTGCCGTCGAACGGGCCGAAACCGTCAAGCAGTACGACAAGATGAAGTCTGACGGCATTCCTGATTTTGAAGTTTACATTCGCATCCAGGGCAAAAAAGCCTGGTATCCGGTTGGGTCGCTGGCCGTGAAGCGATCGGATCAGATCAACCGCGCCATCTTCGACAGCCAAGAGCAACTTTTGCAGGGCGCATTCCGCCTCTTCCCCGTCCTGCGGAAAAACCAAAACCAGCTTGAATACGGCTATCGGCTGAAAGAATTCAAAGACGAACCGATTCAGCTTGCCGTCAAGCCGGAAACTTCTTTGCCAGGGGCGATCGCGTCTCTACGCAGCCGCGCTGCTAATTTGTTTAAGCGCGGCTAATTTAGCGATTTCCTCGGTTCTTCGCGATCGGAGAACTGAGGGAAAGTAGCTGCCCAAATTGTCTACATCGAATGACTCAGGGCGGCGAGGGCAGAGACGCGATCGCTGTGCTTGATCAAATTCAACAGCGCATAGACCGCAGGCGACAGCAGCGCATCGGCAACCGTTGCCACCTGATGCGCGATAAAACGGTTCCGGTAATGTGTAGACGCGAGCCTCGATCGGCAGCGGAGCGGCGGCAAGTCGAGCAATAATCGTTGCGCCCAAGCCCTGCATCACCATACCGACGATCGCAGAATCTTCATTAATTCGATAGGTCGGCATCAAATTTTGTCCGACGCGAATCAGGTGGTTGCGAATCAGTAGCGAGCAGTAGTCATCTTCGGGCGGAAAGATCAGCGGAAAACGGGCGATCGCCTCCCAGGTCAGCGGCTCCTCCACTTCGGCATCCGGCGGCAGCAAAACAACATATTCATCGCGCAGCAGTTCCCACACTTCAAACTCACCACTGGCCGGAATGCAGGTAAAGCCAATATCCGCACGGCCTTGACGCAACGCTTGCTCGACGCCATCATTGCCGCGAAAGTGATCGATCGACACCGAGATCTGCGGGTAAGTTTGCCGAAAGCGGGCAATCATTTCTGGCAAAATATGCGTCCCGATGCTGCGAAACGTGGCGACGCGCACCTGTCCGCCTTCCAGTCCGCGCACGAGCCGCGCCTCTTTGCCGATCGCCGCCAAAACCTGCAACATCTGCCGCGCATGAGGCAAAATCTGCTCGCCTGCGGGAGTCAGCATGGCACCATGTCGTCCGCGCGACAGCAAAACGATTCCCAACTGGTCTTCCAGAGTGGCGATCGCGTGGCTGATTGCCGACTGCGACACGCCAAGCTGCAATCCCGCTTCGCCAAAGTTGCCGCATTCCGCCACCGCAACAAAACGCCCGCACCTGCGACAGCTTGACCTGATCAAGTCTTCGATCCATCCGCCTTTCCTCCGCTTGCCTTTATTGTGCCCGGAAGGGGCGATCGCTGCATGAAGAAAATCTATCGATGCGATTCATCCCGGCTTTGATTCTCGATCGCGAACTTCGTACAGTCGTTCGCAAAGGGAATTCACCGGAGGCAGAAAAATGGAAAGCTCAAATGTCGATCTCTCAGCAGTCGATCTCTCAGCAGAATTCGTTCGCGTCAAGCAGCAGCGTAACCGCCGCGATCGCCAGCAGATTGGGCGATCGATCCTCGCATTTTTGGCTGGGAATTCTGAGCCGAAAATCGATCGCGTTGATGCTGACAACTGGCGCGTTTTCGATCCGGTAAGCCGCCAAACGCTGCACTTTTCGAGCGAACAAGAAGTGCGAATTTGGCTGGAGCAGCGCTACAGTTTCTAGCAATTTGGAGTCAGAGTCGAAACAAAAAACAGGAAGCGATCGCCTCCTGTTTTTAGTGAATTTGGAATTTGATCAACTTTGAGCTAGTTTCTAAAGCTGCGCGATCCCGTGTAGCCCGATGCTTCGGCAAGCTGTTCCAGCGATTGCGTTCCGTTGTAGAACTTGCCGTTAATTTCCCAAGTGGGATATCCGGTAACTTGCTCTGATTTTTCCTGACAAAGTGCCGTTTGCGAATTTTGACCTGCCGGATCGCACTCAACAACAGGAAGATTTTGAGTCGCTTGCCGTCCAAAAAGCTGCTTTTGATCGTGGCAGTGCGGACACCAGTAGGCGGAATACATCTTTGCGCCGATCGACTTGAGATGATCTGCCAGGGCGATTTCTGCCTCTCCCGAAACGGTCGTCACAGGCGGGCCAACTTCTCCCGGTGTGCTGACGATCGGCGCTTCACCCGGATTCGGAACGCCCGCGTAAACGCCCAGCGTTCCCACTAATGTCACCATTGCCACAACCACGCCGTCATCAGCAGTTGCCCGACATCATCCCAAGCGCGGCCAATCAGCGTCAGCACAACAGGCAGGTGGCAAAACGGCGGACGCGATGCAATAGTAGCAAACGCCCGTCGCGCCATAGACGGCAATGAACTTCGAGGCCATGATGTACATCAAATAGCCGCTGAAGATCAGCATGGCCGTTGTGCTAACAAACAGCAAGAACCAGGTCGTGGATTCTACTTGGGTGCGCTGCTGCTTGTTGCGATCGGGATTGATCAGCAAGGGAACCAAGGCAAAGGCGGCAACGGCAAGATAGGCCAGCAGGCCAAACACCGAGAGCGGAATCGCGCCGATGTATGCGTACGAGCTACCCAGAACCTTTTCGCAGCTACCCCCTGCGGGGCAAACGGTTTCGCTGCCAAAGAGACGAGTGAAGGTGATGTAGCCCGTGTTCACCGCACCGAGCAGGGCGATCGCCCCAATCAGCGGACGCGACCAGCGATGAATCCAAGAAGTAGGTTGGCTGCGGCGACGACTCATAACTTTTCGCTGTAGATTTCTTTCGTCAACACAATATCAGTCAGCGGCAAAGCTTGCCACCAACTCATTCATTTTGACTTAGATTTTGGCGATCGAGTGCCGCCTTAAGGCAAAACCGTGATAATCGCCTGCGCTTTTCCTGCGCTTTGAGCGCCAGACTGCGCTGCATTGCCTCGACAAACTGACTGACGCGGATCGGATCGATCGGCTGCTCGATCTGGCCGCGCCGCTTCAGCGAACTCGACACGATGACGCCATCTGCGGCCTGAATCAGTTGCGGAATGTTTTCCCAGCTTGCGCCGCTGCCGATGAAAACGGGCGTTCCGTTTGCGGCTGCGCTTGCTAATTCGAGATCTTCCAAAGTCGGTGGGCTTCCGGTTGACCAGCCGGACAAAATCACGCCATCGGCTAGGCCACGATCGATCGTTTCTTGCACCGCCGTTGTCAAATTGGGCGATCCCAGTGGTCGGGCATGTTTCACCAAAACATCGGCCAAAATTTTGACATCGCTGCCCAATTCGCGCCGATAGCGCAGCAGTTCATGTGCCTGCCCTTCGATGATCCCCTGATCGGTTGCCATTACTCCGGTCAGAACATTGACGCGGATGAAGTGGGCTTGGACGCACGAAGCGATCGCCATTGCGCTGAGGGCATCGTTCCGCAGAACGTTGATCCCGATCGGCAAGTTCACCAGATGCATCAGCCGATGCACCACCAAACTCATCGCGCTCACAGTGGCGGGATCAACGCTGTTTTTAGTGAACGGCGCATCAAAAAAGTTTTCAACAATGATGCCGTTGACCCCGCCTGAAGCCAGCGCGGTGGCTTCCTGCTCGGCGCGATCGATCACGGCTTTGAGCGATCCACCCCAGCGCACCGAGGTCGGCAGGGGCAGCAAATGAACGACGCCAATAATCGGGTTGGGCGTGTGAAACGTCTGTCTTAAGTCCACGTGGATACAAACTCGGACTTTGATCTCTACATCCAGGCGGCAAATTGCCGCTGGCTTAGATCTACTCTAACAGCGGATGGGCAGCGCAATTTCAGCGAAATACATCTTCCTTTTGATAGTGGATGGGCAGGGCAAAACTTCCCAATGTCGTTTTGAATTCCATCTGTTACGATTAAGTTATGTAATTTTGCGCTACGATGAAAGCGTAATCACTACTGCGATTGCGATTGACGGTTGTTCGCGGGTCACTTACCCAACTTTGTGACACGAACGAGGACACAAGAAGTCCGTTGATTGTGCGATCGCTCAGCAGCTTTGTGCCGCTGGATACTTGTCAACCCTTCTTGTTCAATCCATTAACCCGTCATTCATGGGCAAACCCACAATTGCCATCTCTCATTTAGGCTGCGAAAAAAACCGCATCGACACTGAACATATGCTAGGTCTGCTCGTGCAGGCGGGCTATGAGGTCGATAGCAACGAAGAATTAGCCGATTACGTCATTG
Source organism: Leptolyngbyaceae cyanobacterium SM1_3_5 (assembly GCA_012031475.1). Taxonomy (GTDB): domain Bacteria; phylum Cyanobacteriota; class Cyanobacteriia; order Elainellales; family Elainellaceae; genus JAAUTJ01. The sequence continues at coordinate 8,131 of JAAUTJ010000124.1, forward strand.
TCAATACCTGTAGCTTCATTCAGGCCGCTCGCGAAGAGTCGGTTCGCACCCTTGTCGAACTGGCTGAGGACGGCAAGAAAGTCGTGATCACAGGCTGCATGGCGCAGCACTTCCAAAAAGAACTGCTTGATGAACTGCCCGAAGCCGTCGCGGTTATCGGCACAGGTGACTATCACAAGATCGTCGATGTCATCCAGCGAGCGGAAACCGGAGAGCGTGTTCAGGAAGTATCGAATAATCCCACGTTCATCGCAGACGAAAATGTTCCGCGCTATCGCACCACAACCGAGGGCGTTGCCTATCTGCGAGTCTCGGAAGGCTGTGATTACAAATGCGCGTTCTGCATCATCCCGCATCTGCGTGGCAAACAGCGATCGCGATCGATCGAATCGATCGTCCGTGAAGCCGAGCAGCTTGCCGCTGAAGGTGTCCAAGAAATCATCTTGATCTCACAAATCACGACGAACTATGGACTCGACCTTTACGGAAAGCCGATGCTGGCAGAACTGCTGCGGGCATTGGGTCGCGTCGAAGTTCCCTGGATTCGGATGCACTATGCCTATCCGACCGGATTAACGCCCGACGTTCTCAAGGCGATGCAGGAAACGCGAAACGTTCTGCCCTATCTCGATTTGCCGCTTCAGCACTCACACCCTGACGTGCTAAAAGCGATGAATCGGCCTTGGCAAGGTCAGGTAAACGACCAGATTATCGATCGCATTAAAACTGCGATCCCCGAAGCCGTGATGCGAACCACGTTCATTGTTGGTTTCCCTGGCGAAACGGACGCGCAGTTTGAGCATCTACTGGAATTTGTCGATCGCCATCAGTTCGATCATGTCGGCGTTTTCACCTTCTCAGCCGAAGAAGGCACAGCCGCTTACGATATGCCGAACCATCTCCCGCAGGACGTGATGGACGATCGCCGCGACGCGCTGATGTCGCTTCAGCAGCCGATCGCGCAACTCAAAAATCAAGCCGAAATCGGCAAAGTCGTGGATGTCTTGATCGAACAAGAACATCCAGACACCGGAGAACTCGTGGGACGATCGCCCCGATTCGCGCCGGAAGTTGATGGCTTGGTCTACGTACAAGGCTCGGCACGATTGGGATCAATCGCGCCCGTCCTGATCACGGGTGCAGACGTGTACGACCTGTACGGATCGATCGCAAACTCACACACCCAACTGAGAGGCGCGATTCGTCGTGTCTTTTGCAACCCTAATTAAGGAGACTCGATGACCCTTTCATTTCATAGCCTCGGTCTGTCTGAATCGCGTGTACAACACCTCGAAAAAGCAGGCTACGAAGCACCGACCGCCATTCAAGCCCAAGCCATTCCTCACCTCCTCTCTGGCCGCGATGTCGTTGGACAAGCCCAGACTGGCACAGGCAAAACCGCAGCCTTCTCGCTGCCGATGCTTGAGCAAATTGACGTGAACAATCTGGCTGTTCAAGCGCTGATTCTCACTCCGACTCGCGAACTCGCCGTGCAGGTTTGCACCTCGATTCGCACCCTCAACGACGATCGCCGCATCCACGTTTTGCCCATCTACGGCGGACAGTCGATCGATCTGCAACTCCAGCGGCTCCGTCGCGGTGCCCAAATCGTCGTTGGTACTCCCGGTCGCGTCCTTGACCTGCTCAAGCGCGGCGACCTGAAGCTGAATCAGCTTAGCTGGCTGGTTCTCGACGAAGCCGACGAAATGCTGAACATGGGCTTCATTCAAGATGTCGAGCGCTATCTTGAGTCAGGCTCCACGCTGAAC
>JAAUTJ010000125.1 GCA_012031475.1 Leptolyngbyaceae cyanobacterium SM1_3_5
GATGCGATTTGCAACTTAAAAATGTAATTAGATTGCGAAGTTGCATCTAGTTGCTTGTAAAATGCTACTGAACACCGCAGAGGGTATGATGAGTATGCAAAACGACGCTCTTGAGATGGTCAAACGCATTACCATTACGCTTCCAGATGACACGGCTGAAGCGCTTGAAGAATGGGCGAAAGAGGAAGGTAGACCGACCGCCAATCTTGTAACCTTTCTCGTTCAGAAGGCGATTAGCGAGAAGCAGGAGCAACCGAAGCCGCCAGAAAATCGAGATTGAAGGATTGACCGAATCGAATGTTCGGCTACCAAGCTTCCATTACGGTAGATTTGCAATGCCCTCAGTGCAACTAATCAATGCACATATGACAACTATCGATCGCGCTTTCGCTGCCGCTTCCGTTCCCAAATTTCTCGCAGGTGAGCGGGTTCATTCTCAAACTGACTCCAAAGCGCGTGAATCTCTGCAAGCCTGCGCTTGTCTGCATCTGACGGTTCTCGGTGATGTTCGCCCTTTGAGAACCAGTGCGCCACTGTGCTTTTCGATCGCCCACTCAGTTCTGCTAGCTCTTCATAGCTCACAGACCAGTGCTTGAGGAACTCTTCAGGCTCCATCTGCTCTACAGACCTTTCCTGGTAAACCTTGAACAGTTCCCAGTGTCTTCTAGTCGGCGTTTTAGCAATCATCAGGCGAACATCTCGATAATGCACGGGTGACAACATTCAAGATTATGTTAGCAAGTAGAGGCGATCGCCTAGAATCAAAAGTATCGATCGCTCCTTCTTATGCAAACGCTCAATGCGAAGAATCTAACGCTGGATGATGTGCATCGGCTTTTCGGCATTCAGCAGCAGGTTTGTGATTCATTCACCGATTTGCTGTCGCTAGAGCCGCTGACTGACTTTGAGCAGCAAGAACTTGAGCAGATTCAGCAGGATTTTGGGCGATATTTGAGCGCAGGCAAAGTATCAGAAGGACAAATCAAGTTTTTAGTCGTTGCGCCTTTGATGCGGCTGGCAGGTTTTTATCGATCGCCCCTGCAAATTACGCTGGAAGAAGACATCGAATCGATCGTCATTCAAGATGAAGAAACGACGATTACGGGACGCCTTAACATTCTCACGGTTGCAAAGAATCAATCTATTGCGCGCTTTTGGATTTTGGTGATTGAATCGAAAAACAGTTCGATCGATGTGTTTGCAGGTTTGCCTCAACTGTTGACCTACACTTATCGACAGCTTGAACAGCAATCTTCAGTTTGGGGTCTGGTCACAAACGGACGCAACTATCTATTCGTTTATTCACAACAAAATTCGCCCCCAATCTATACGCTTCTGCCTGAGTTGAGCTTGACGAATTTGGAGCGGCGATCGCAACTCCTTCAAGTTCTTAAAGCAATTCGTCAGGGCGTGGATTGAGGGGGCGATCGATCCTACTGCTGACGTTTTTTGATTTCTGCGATCGGCAACAGCAACGTCTCCTCAATTTCCTCACGCACAGCTAGACTGACATCACACTCGCTACTCAAACAATTAACAAGCAGCAAATTGGCATCATAATACTGCTGTAAAAGTTTTTTCTGAGCATCGCTGAATTCCCAGTTATGACCGATGTTGCGATGTTTGACCATCACAGTCCTGAACTGTTCTATCCATGCTCGACCATTTGCCTGCCACCACTGTTGAGTATCAGAATAATGGTCCGCAAGCTCTTGTAGTTGCTGCTGCAATTCAGGGGCAAGGCCGAAAGTATGAATGAAGTTGAAGTCAAGGGCAGGAACAAATGCGTGGGCAATGCCATGTATGAAGCGAGGTTTAAGTTGAGATCAAGGTCAAGCTCATGGCTGAGGGTACGTGGAAGGGAAGGCGCGACGCAGGAGGCAACGAAGAGGTTGAGGTCGTAAGCAAGGTTCGTATCAAGGTTGGGGGTGAAGCCAGGAAGACTACGAGTAATGATGCGTGCAAGGGAAAAAGCTAAATAGAATGCTCGAACTGCGACAAGCTTGTAGAAAGCTTGAGTAGATTTAGATTTCCTCTGGAGCCAAAAAAGAAAACTCTGCAATTTATCGTCGTTACTAATTAACAAATCGACTTTTTCCTTCAGCAGCAAAATAAAAACGTCTTGATCTTCAATCATGTTTATACTGATCTGAAATATCTCTTGCCAGCGCAGATCATAAATGTATTCTAAAAGTTTTTGTAGAGAACCTTGATTACGTGTATCTACAATTCTCTTTGCAGCAAAGTATTCTTGGAAGGTTAAGTGAGAGAAAGAATAGTTTCCTGCTGCCTGTCTTATCAACAACCCGTGTTGAGATTCAATTGATCTAAGTACAGCTTCACCATCTAACTCCTCTAAATCATTGCTTGCACTAGGTAAATTACTGAAGTAGTTAAAAATATAACCCTCAATTACTTCTTGTTTGAAGGAGTAATCGTTGCCTTCAAATGTGGCTAGGGCAATTTGACTTAGCAGTTGCTCTTTATGCTTTAAAGAAAGTTTCTTGTAAGCTTGATCTCGCTCAATTCTACGTTCTTCATCCCACCTTTTTAATAGAAGCTTCAGCGCGTTCTGATAAAGCTGAACTCGGCTTGTTGGAAAGGTTTTTGTATGCTGAAACTCCAAGCATAGTAGTGTCAGCAGCAAAGGATTAGTTGCTAATTGCTTTATCCGATCATTAGCATAAAGTTTGCGCTTGAATTCTTCAGCGCGATCGACATCTCCGTGAGCGCGAACCAGCTTCTAGCAAAAGCATTAATTTGTTTGTCACCAAAATCTGCAATTTCGACCTGATGAAACCTTAACTGATGATTCTTAGCTGAGATTCGACAAGTAATAACAAAATGATTATTCGAGAACTTGTAATAAAAATCTTCAATCTGCTGCAATACCCAATCTGTATCTTTTTCAGGCACCTCATCTAACGCATCCAATAGAATGAGTAATCTACCTTCGTTCAATAAATTACAAGTATTTGAGCATTCAATAAAGTCTTGAATATAAGACAGTAAATCTTTTTTCTCATGTTCTTCCTTTTTTTTCTGAGCAAACTTTCTAAGTTCAATAAAAACTGGAATTCGATCGCTCTCAAATTCTCCATTTACGCATTCCATTGCAAGATGCTGAAGAAAGATGGTTTTGCCTGCTCCTGGCTTACCCAGCACCATCAAATTCTTGTACTTCTTGACTACTTCCAGTCCTGATTCCGGTGTGCCTTGCTTAGCGATAATGTTGGTCTTCGTATAAATACCATGTTCATCAGAAAGAGGAATTGGATGTCTCATTCCTAAAACCTGCATTGTTCCACATAGCGCTTTAATACGTGGCTTAATCTTCTCCCGAACTTGTTGGACTAGCGCATCGATTTCACCGCTGTCTTGCTCTTTGTGAAAGTCAGCATCTTCTAGCGTTAACTTCAGCTCCTTGCAGATCTTCTGAACCGTCTGGATAGCAACAGGTCTACCTTTGCAAAAATCAGTGATCGTTGTGCGTGACATTGGAATTGCAGCAGCTAGAGCCTGGATCGTGCCAAATCTTTCGAGGGCACTGTTCACCTTTTGTACACCTTGCTCAGATAGCCGTCGCGATCGCGCTGCCTTGCCCGCCATATCTGCCTTTTGGAACTTCGATACATCCTAGCCAGATTACCCAAGTTGGACAAGTTGAACAGAAGTTGTTCGTTGGCTGAACGATAGCTAAACCAGCCTCCTATCCTGCATTTGGCAGATTCTTGGAAGTTAAGTAAGGACATTCCTTTCGATGAAAACTTCCAATCTCAAAAAATGGCGCAAAGTGGCCGAGTTTGCTGTCGTTGGCTTTGCAACCTGGTTAAATCCTGAAGCGGCTTTGCTGCTTTTCTTGCTCAAGCTTAGTTTTCAAATTCTGTGGACATTGCAAGACGGGAATTGCGATCGCAACGAAGAGAATCAATAGCAGCAAAAGGGGCGATCGCTCCCCAACAAAGATCGATCGCCCCACCACAACTCTTTCCCAACTGACTCAAGATCGATCGCCCAGATAGCGCTCCTCCGCGATCGGTTCTTCCCACTCGGTCATCTCTCAGTTGTGAGGGTCGCGATAATATTGCGGATAGTCGTCTCGGTGCGATCGACTGATCGGTGTAGGAGGAAATTACTTTAGTTAAGGCGGTTTCAGTGGTTGTTCTCGCGCACAAAATTCTTAGTCTGTCAACCAGCTAAACTCTCCGATCGTGGTAGAACAGATGGATATCTTTATCTACCAGGTAAACCGTCATGGAGCCGCTGAAGCTGCTGCTGATCCGTCATGCCCAATCGATCGGCAACCAGCAGCGACGGATGCAGGGACAAAGCGACTTTGAACTGTCAGACGAGGGACGTGCTCAGGCCGAACGGCTAGCCCGCCGCCTACTTTCTGAATCCAGACAGCCCGCCTATGTCTACAGCAGTCCGCTGAAGCGAGCCGCCCAGACAACCGAAATTTTGCTGACTCACTTTTTGGCGAAACCGCTGCCCACTGTCGTCAGCGATCTGGTGGATGCCGAGGAAGAAACCGAACCGATCGATCCGATTCCCCTTGCCGACATTCCGATCGAATATTCCGCCGATTTGCAGGAATTTCAGAACGGCATCTTTCAAGGGTTGACTTGGGCAGAAGCGCGATCGCTCTATCCCGACTTGTGCAGCACGTTGGAATCCTCCCCAGACTGGATTCAAATTCCCGGAGCCGAATCGCTCAAGGCCGCTCGTGCCCGCGCTCGGCGCTTTATGCTGATGCTGCTCGATCGCCACAAGAACGGCGAACAAGTTTGGATCGTCACGCATAGCTGGATTTTGCAGCACTTGATCGCGGAACTGATGGGCTGCGATCGATCGTGGCGCGTTCATGCTCGCAACACGGCGATTTTTGAATTTTGGATCGATCGATCGCGCTGGCACCGCACCGACCAAAACCGCTTCAATACCGATTTGTGGCAAATTCGCCGCTTCAACGATTGCCGCCATCTCACTTCCACGTCTTGATCCCGTCTTGATGTTGTCAGGAAGCGTCATCTTGGCGATCGAAAGTGTCAGCTTTTGGTAAAGTTTGAACGGTCGAAAGTAAAGAGAAAAGCGGCAATCGTGCTGATGTTTTGCCAGCGGGATACGCTTGCGGTATCGTGAATGCTAATTCGATCGATTTGCTGAGGGTTCGCTACCGCTGCCATGAAAACCATGAAAACAATGGTCGATCCAATGGACAATATCGCCAGACAAGCTCAACAGGGCAGCGTCGCGGCGATCATTGCAATTCTCAATGAAAAGCTTGCTGACTCTGGCGTCCGGACGCGAGCGATGATTGCCGACGGTGCGCTTCAGGTTTTGTGTGAAGCGCCAAGCATCGAGCAATTAGAGCAGGCGAGTCTAGTCGATCGCGTCCGCCAAATTCTCGAACGCATCAGCCCGCGCAAGATTCGGCGCGTCAATATCAACAGCCGGATTGTGCGCGAACAGCAGCTACTTTGGCTCGAAGAAATTCAGCGCAATCCCGAAGATTTGCTTTGGTCAGAAGAAATTACGCTGGCGCGTGGCAATCCGGTCAAGCGCTTTTTGGAAGATCGCAAAACGGCCAGAGCGCTTAAAGTTATTAAGCCCACGCCTTCCGCCCGCGAAGAACGAGCAAAACGGCAATTTTGGCGCGGCATTTTGGGCGGGGTTAGCTTCAGCGTCCTGCTGCTGATTTTGGCTGGCGTGGCTTACAAATGGCTGCAAAATTCGCAGGTGGCCGAAGCCGAGAATGCCACAATGCAAGTTGCGAGTGAGGCAGCACCCACCGGAGGCGAAGCGATCGCTCCTAGCCCGTCTCCCGCTGCCGCAAGTCCGGCGGCAAGTCCGCCCGCTACGACCGATCCGTTTGTGCAAGCGGTGCGTTTGGCCGAACAAGCCGCCCGCGAAGGCAAAGTCGCCAAAACTTCCGCCGATTGGCTAAACCTTGCCTCGCGCTGGCAGGAAGCTTCTGACCTGATGGCGCAAGTGACCACTCAAGATGGCCGCTACGCGACTGCCCAAAATCGCATTCAGGCGTATCGGCTCAATAGCGAAGCGGCACTGAAAGAAGCACAAGACCTGCGCTAGGCGCGATCGATTATCACAGTTTGGAAAAGCCTCCCTTCGATCGGAATTGGAGGCTTTTTCATGACGGTGCGATCGAATGCGCGAACGGCGATCGCTGTCTGTATCGATCTCGCCTGAAATCGAATTCCAGATTGCTTAAGATCAGCGCCAAACAATTCGGATCAGAAAGATGATTTCAGCAATTTCTCAAAAATTATTGGCTGCGAAAAAAGCGAAAGGGCTGTCTTTTGCCGATTTGGAGAAGATGATCGATCGCGATGAAGTTTGGATCGCGGCTGTTTTCTACGGTCAGGCCAGCGCCTCGGAAGCAGAAGCCCAAAAGATTTTAGAGGCGATCGATCTCGGTTCCGAATTTATATCAAACCTGACCGATTTTCCGACCAAAGGCGGGCTTGATCCGGTGATTCCAACTGACCCGCTGATCTACCGTTTCTATGAAATTATGCAGGTGTATGGAATGCCAATCAAAGCGATTATTCACGAAAAATTTGGCGATGGCATTATGAGCGCGATCGATTTCACGCTCGACATTGAAAAGGAAGAAGACCCGAAAGGCGATCGCGTCAAAGTGACGATGAACGGCAAGTTTTTATCGTATAAAAAGTGGTAGCGATGGGTAGGGACAATCTAATCGCAAATTGTCCCTACAGAATCGATCGAAACTAGCTGGCTTCGTCCAGGCGATCGGGATCGGTGACGCCTTTGAGCTTGTTCCAAAGCGGATATTCCATTTCGGTTTTCGGCACGATGTACTGACCCAATTCGGCACTTTGATTGCCCATTGCGGTGAACTCTTGGCGATCGCCCATCAGGTCAATATATTTTGCGCCCTGCTCTAGTCGGGTTCCATGTGGCAGCACGATAATTTGCTTGAGTTCGTCGCTATTGTATTCGCTCAAAATTTCGTGGAGGGCTTTGATATCAAAGGCAGTCGGTGCATTTTTTTCGGGATGCGGTGCTTCAATGCCAACGTTTTGACCTGCCATTGAGTTCGGATGCAGATCGCGATCGAACTCATCATTTGAGCATTTTGGGCATCGGTCGGACGACCTACTTTCTCAGTCATTTTGCAACTCCGCAAGTTGAATTAATCACAACCTTCAAGCACTCCTTTTAAGCTAGGGGCGATCGCGCCAAAAGTTCCCTATCTGGAGAGAGAAGCTGGATCTAATTTGTTAATGAGTCGGACGGCAGATCGAGGCTGCGCCACAAATACCAAGAGGCGATCGTGCGGTAGGGCTTCCAGGGTTGGCCGATGCGATCGGCAGTTTTGCGATCGGGCAGATCTTCCAAACTGTAATAGCGTCGCATTGCGGCTCGAATGCCCAAATCATCGACGGGCAAAACGTCCAACCGATGCAGGCGAAACATCAAAAACATTTGCGCTGTCCAGCGTCCTACGCCTTTAATTTGCGTCAAAGTGCGAATAATCGATTCGTCGTCTTGGATTTCCAGATCGGCCAGCGTGGGAAAGTCTGTCTGAACGTGAGCGGCTAAATCTTTGAGGTAGAGAATTTTCGATCGCGACAATCCTGCCGATCGAAAATCCTCATCTGACGTTGCTAAAATCGCTGCGGCACTCAACCCATTGGGATACAGCAGTAAGACTCGTCGATGAATGGCGGCGGCGGCTTTGCCGGATAGCTGCTGATAGATAATCGACTGAGTTAAGCAGTCGAGCAGGTCGCCTGTTTGCAGCGTTTCGGGAAGCGTGTAGCTGCCAACGCGATCGATAATTTCCCTCAGAATGGAGTCGGCTTGTTGCAAAGTGGCGATCGCAGTTGAATAAATTTCTGACACAAAACTTATGAACTCGGTAAAGCGATTTATCGAACTGTAATCATAGCTTATTGATCGCCAATAATTTGTTATTTTTGTGTTGTTCTATACCTCCTATACTGCTTTGTATTCCATCTTTGTTATTAGGAGAATACTCCAGTGGAAAAGTGGACTTCCTGCCAATATGACGCTTCATTGAAACTGGCTAAGGTGACGGTAGTTGAAGGAGGAATGAATCCCAAGCGGCTCGTGATGTATCGATCGCAAACCTACGAGCGCGAAAACAAAGGCTGCTTGGCGATCGAAGTGGAAGGCGGTGTTGAAAACTGCCCGATCGGATTGATGGCCGAAGAAGTCACCCTAAATCATTCACACCGAGGAAATTGACATTCCCACGCCTAAAGACAGTGGGATTCTTGGTTCCTTGAGATGGCTTGCTGAGATTGGATTGCTCCAGTCTCAGTAGCGGCCAAACTCTCCCCAAGCGTTGCGTTTCCGAGTGCCCCTCGGTACGTTTCGAGTCCTTTCGCCAAGATGCTGAGCGCGGCGTTGTGGTCGCGATCAAGAATGCAGCCGCAGGTGCAGATATGCGTTCGAGTTGAAAGCGATTTCTTCACTGTTTTGCCACAAGCCGAGCAGTTTTGACTGGTGTGGTGCGGGGCAACCGCAACCGTCACTCGTCCAAACACGCGGCCAAAATACTCAAGCCAGCGCCGAAATTCGCTCCACGCCGCATCGCTAATACTCTTGGCGAGATGACGATTTTTCACCATGTTTCGCACCTGCAAGTCTTCATACGCCACGAAGTCGGCAGACTTCACCACGCACCTTGCCGTTTTGACAGCAAAGTCTCTACGCTGGCGTTGCACCTTCAGATGCGCTTTACCCAATCGTTGCTGTGCTTTCCTCCGGTTTTTCGATCCCTTGGGCTTTTTGCTCACGCGCCGCGCCAGTCGCTTGAGTCGCCGTTCGCGCTTGCGAAGATGGCGCGGATTTTCCACTGTGTTGCCATCCGAGTCGGTCAAGAAGTAGTTCAAGCCGACATCAATTCCCACTGTGCGCTTGGTGGGTTCTGATCGCTCAAAGCGCTCAACATCCAGCACAAACTGCACAGAGTAGCCATCACTGCGCCGCACAGCCCGAACTCGGTGGATTTGTTCAATCGAGTAGAAGTTGAGATCGCGAGTGCCTTTGAGCTTGAAGCGACCTGCCTTGAAGCCGTCCGTGAAGCAGATCTGCTGGCGGTCGTTTGAGAGCTTCCAACCCGTTGTTTTGTATCTACGCTGGCGCGAGTTTGGAATTTCTTGAACTGGGGATAGCCTTTCTTGCCTGCGATTTGCTTTTTGCAGTTGTCAAAAAAGCGAGCAATCGCAGACCAAGCGCGTTCAGCATGAGCTTGACGGGCTTGAGAATTAAGCTGTTTTGCCCAAGGAAAAGCGGGGTTATCAGCCAGCACTTTGCAGTATTTGTACAAGTCGTTGCGAGTGATGCCACGATTGTCCATCCAGTAGCGTAGGCAAGAATTGCGGATAAAGTAAGCCGTGCGAATGGCTTCATCTAAAGCTGCGAACTGTTCTGGCTTGCCCTGCAATTTTGCCTCAAGTACCAGCATTCTTACTCCAAGGGTCTCGGCGTAATTTTTTGCAGCATAGCAGATTGACTGGCTTAGCCGCAAAAATGGTGTTGCTTCCTCTAGTCGCAGCGCTTGTATCCTAGTGATTTGTCAAGCTTGAAATTGTGAGTGAATAGATCTTGTGTGCGTTAATTAGCAAGGCTTTTGGAAGGTATTTTACCCACAAAAACAAAACTGAGTAGATAGCTAATAAATACGGGAACTAACGGATATAACTCTTCTAAAGTATCCCCATGCGGGACTTTTATTTCCAAAACCATAATGGTGATAATAATTGCAATCACCCCGTCACTAAATGCTTCTAACCTGTTTTTGCTCATTTGGGATGCCCTCACTCCTGTTTGGCAAATTCCAACATGAGTTTAAA
>JAAUTJ010000126.1 GCA_012031475.1 Leptolyngbyaceae cyanobacterium SM1_3_5
AACATTCACCTGGACAACGTGGATTTTTGGCGCAGGATATAGCCCAGCATTTCCGCTTAACCTGCTTGGGCATTGATGTGATCAGCGAAGACCTTTCTCAGTCCTGGAAAACCGGAAGTTTCGGCATCATTGAAATCAATGCGGCTCCGGGTGTTTATATGCACCTCAAGCCTGCGATCGGTGCGAGTGTCGATGTTCCTTCGCACATTCTCAAAACCTTTTTTGACTCTAGCCACGCAGCCAGAATTCCGATCATCACCTGCAATCGCGTGACGGCTCAGGAATTGCAGGAAATGATCGACTACAATTTTGCTTCAGCATCCCGACTGGACAATCGGGGCGGTTTGTCGCGAGGCAGTCTTGATTAATCGATCGCAAAAGCGCAGCATCCCGACTACAACACAAACATTCAAAATATGCTGCGCCATCCCAAACTCGACTTGCTAATCGCGGAATATTGGGACGAAATTTTGGATGAAGAAGGAATGTTTTATTCTGGCAGCAACCTTCTGTTTCTCGACAATCCCACCGAGGTTGAAATGATGCTGGTTCGCGATCTGTTTGAAGACACGACGATCGCCATTCGTCAGCAAGATACAATCACGATTCAGCGCAAAGGCTTGATGGAGCAATATCAGCTTGGCGAAAATGAACCGTTCAGCCGCGTTTATCTCAAGGAAATTGCGACGATTCTTTAGGGTGTCGGCGAACAGCCGATCGCACAGTTCCACAAACTATCTTCCTCCAACTCGGGGAAGATTTTTTTATGCCTAAATGACGCCAGAAGCCAATTCACGAGTAATCAAAATCTGAAATTTACCGGGCGGATTGCTGCTGTTCAATCTGCGAATGTTGAGGTGATAAGTTCCACTTGCCAGATGAATATCGCGCTCCATTGAGACGATCGGCAAATCGCTCGTGCTGCTAATTTGCAGCGCTTCACAAGTGTCTAAAATAGCTTCTAGCATCGGCAGTTCGATCGCGCCCGTTGCCCGCTCCACCAAAGCCGCAGCAGATGGCGTGAGGCGATCGCGAAATTCGATCGTTTTGTCTTCGTTCATCGTCCAAATCATCCATCAACAAAGCTATTTATGAATCACTACAGCGTTTGGAGTGCCGTTTTACTCGCTAGCACGGTTCAACTGCTCACTCCATCTCTCGCACAGGCTGACGAACCTGATCGTGCCATTGCCGTTCCGATCAACACGGTCTTTATGCATCTCAGCGGTGAGCAACTGCAACTGTGGGTGGAGGGCGATCGCTGCGATCTGCCGCTTGAAGTCGTGCAGCAATCCGAGGAACTTGACGAACTAACCGAAGTGCAAATTCATCTCACCCACACGGTTTTGGCGGACTCAAACTGTCTTGAAGAAACCGTGCCGTTCAGGTTGCCCATTGATGTGCAGCAGTCGATCGAATCCGGCAACCTTTACCGAATTTTGGTGAATGACTACGACTTGACGATCGATATCACGAATCGATAGCCCGATCGGGGATTGAGCCAGCACCCAATCCCCAACCAGAATCAACTACGCTTCGATCACCACGCGCAGATTGCCGCGCTTTTTAACGACGCGGCAGGCGGTTGTGCCGTTCGATCGCTCAAACTCCAAATCGAGCAGCGTTTGACCGACGCGCAGATTTTGCAGCGAGAGGCGGTTGATCGATTCGGGCAGGGCGGGATCGATGATGCGGAGATAGTTGCTCGGTGCGTCGGGCACGAGATTGACCATCATGTGCAGCAGTTGGAAGATTGTTCCGGTTGCCCAAGCTTGTGGCGTACAGGCGACCGGATACTGAACTGGACTTCCTTCGCCCAGTCGCTCGTAGCCGCAGAACAGTTCCGGCGGACGCTGATAAGGCTGCTGCATCGTCATGTCAAACAAGCCTTGTGCAACTTCGAGGGCTTGATCGACATAGCCGATCGATCGCAGCCCCATCGCCGTCAGGCTGTTGTCGTGCGGCCAAACCGAGCCGACGTGGTAGCCCATCGGGTTGTAGGCAGGTGACAAGCTGCTGAGCGTCCGAATTCCCCAGCCGTTGAACATATCGGGAGCCTGTAAGCGTTCCGCGACGCTGTTCGCCTTTTCAGGCGTGAAAATGCCCAAATGCAGACAGTGACCGGGATTTGAGGAAATGCTATCGACCTGATTGCCTTCTCCGTCCAGCGCGAGGGCGCAAAAGTCGAGGTCTTCCATCCAGAAGTCACGGTTGAAGCGCTCCTTCAGGTCGGTGGCTTCTTCCAGCCAGCGATCGGCCAAGTCGAGCCGCTTTTTCATCCGGGCAATTTCGGCAAGGCGAATCTTGGCGGCATAGACGTAAGCTTGCACTTCGCACAGGGCGATCGAGCCTTTTCGCCATTTTGCCGTGTCGATCGACAATACAGTCGCCCGAATCTTTCCAGCCCTGATTCACCAGTCCGCGCTTCGATCGACGGCTGTAAGCGAGATATCCAGTTTCTTGCAGGTTGAAGTCGATCCAGTCCATTGCGGCCAGAGCGTTCAGCCAGAGGCGATCGAGCGTTTCGCGATCGTGTGTCCAGGCGTAGTATTCGGCATAGAGCATCAGCCATAAGGGAGTGGCGTCGATCGTGCCGTAATAGGGCGTATGCGGAATTTCGTGGCATCGTGCCATTTCACCCATCCGCAGTTCATGCAGAATTTTTCCGGGTTCTTCTTCGCGCCAGTTGTCGTCGGTTTTGCCTTGATACTGGGCAAGCACGTTGAGCGTGTGGCGGGCTAGGGTCGGGTCAAGAATCAGCGTTTGCGAAGCGGCGATCAGCGAGTCGCGTCCGAACAGCGTCGAGAACCAGGGCACTCCGGCGGACAGCGCTTTGTCTTTCCCGAAGGTTTGCCTCAGGATGAAGATATCCTGCTCGGCGCGTTCGATCACCTGGTTAAAGGCTTTGTTGTCCGATCGCAAGCGCGTCACTTGCTGCGCCCATTCTTTTTCTTCGAGCAGTTCGGCAGCTTTGGCCTGCATCAGCGTCACGGGCGGATTGACGGCAGAAGTCGTTCGTCCGTTTGTGAGCAGTTGCAGCCGATAGCCGAGCTTTTGCGTTTCGTGCGTCCCCAAAGTGAGATGCCAAACAGCGGTGTAGCCTTTGAGGGCGGAAGGCTGCTGGTGGACAAATTCGATTCGCGACTCCATCAGCGTCCCGTCGAGTCCCTGATAGGCGATCGCCATTTCTCGCGGGTTGTCCGGCAGGCCGTTCCAGTTGGTGGTTTGGCGCTGCGCCTGCGCGATCGCCTCGGTGAGGGTTGCTTCCGCAGAATACGAATTGTGGTCGTTGCCGCCGATCATCGCCACCACTTCGGGCAGTTCGCCGCCTGCCGAGTCGGTCAGCCGCAGCATTTGCCGCGCTGCTCGCGAGCGTTGCCGCGCACTTCAAACAGATCCATGAAGTCAGCCGCAAAGCTCAAGCTCAGTTCAAAGCTGACCGGATTGGTGCTGTAGTTGGTGATCGTCATTTCCTCAAACAGTCCGCCGTTGAGGACGAGTTCGCGCTGAATGCCAACCGTTTCGGCAGGGAGGCGATCGTCCACCTGCGGATTCGCACATAGCGCAGAGAGGACAAAGCCTTTTTGGGCGTTGCTGCTGAGCAGAATGGGCGATCGGCCTTCGATCTGTAGCTCTAGCCGACTCAAAAAGCGCGTATCGCGGCAAAACAAGCCTAAGCTCGTGGTCGTTCCTTCTTCGAGGCAGCCCGAAATATTACCGAGCGTATCTGTGATCAAAAACAAATCGTCATCTTTTAGGGTCAGCGTTGGCTGTGGGCGCTCACTGATGACGCAAGGCCATTCGGTCAGCGGGAATTCAGCGGCGGGAAGAAAGGTGCGTCCATCCAGTTCGATCATGTCTGGCATTGTATGAGCAAGGGTCGTAGTGAGCGGGGATCAAGTATCAATCGGCCTATAGATCTATGATGCACTCAGAGCGCAAGCGATCGCAGCCCAACTGTAAAGCTTGAATAAACGCTGAACGGCGCAATAAATATTTAATTTTAGACAAGTTTCTTCAAAAGAAAACGCCAGGTTGCAATTACAATCCTGGCGACGTAAATTTAATTTTCGATCGATGTCTTGGACGGTTTAGCGACTCAGGCTCACCGATCGCACATGTCCATTCTGAGACACTTTCTGCTCGATCGTCTGCCGATAAACTGCTTCGTAGCCATCCACCATGCAGCGAACGCTGAAGTTGTCGATTACGTGCTGGCGGCAGACTTGCCGATCGAGCGTCGGGATTTTGTCGATCGCCTCAACGCATTCGTCAATGTCCTGACACAAGAAGCCGGATTTGCCATGTGCGATTACTTCAGTGGTGGAGCCGAGTTCGATCGCAATCACGGGCGTTCCTGCCGCCATCGATTCGATCATCACCAAGCCAAACGGTTCGCTCCAGGTAATCGGAAACAGCGTGGCAACCGCGCCGCCCATCAGGATATTTTTCTGGACGTGGTTGGCTTCACCTAAGTATTCGATTTGTTTGCCGTCGATGTGCGGCTTAATCATCGTTTCGTAATATTCGACATCGACGACATCGACTTTGCCTGCAATTTTCAGATGCCAGCCCGATCGCTTGGCAATTTCGATCGCCAGATGCGTTCCTTTCTCCGGTGAAATTCGACCCAAAAAGGCGAGATAGGGTGGATTGTCCGGTTGCGGATAGAAGTTGTAGCTGTCTACATCCACGCCATTGTAGACGGTTGAGACGTAGTTAAGGCCGAGTTCCAGCTTGCGCTGTGTGTTGGAAATGCTGATGTAGGGCTGCTTGTGAGCGTATTTGAACAGCTTTTCGTTGTCGGGCGTGAAGATGCCGTGCAGCGTGTGGACGGTCGGGGTTTTGACCAGGTTGCAGTAGGGCAAGGCCGCGCAGCCCATGTGCGAGTGAATTATGTCAAACTCCGAGGCATGTTCGTAGACGCGGCTCAGGTGCAGCATTTCATAGATGCCGTACTCTTTCACAGTTGGGTCGAGCCGCAAGGCTTGGGGGTGAACCGATTCCAACTTTGCCAGCGTAATCGAATCGCCAGAGGCAAACAGCGTGACATCGTGACCCCGACGGACTAATTCATCGGTGAGCAGACCGACCACCAACTCAATGCCGCCATACCCAGGCGGGGGAACACGTTCCCATAAGGGCGCAATCTGGGCAATTCGCATCGTTATATCTCCGGTTGATGAGGACTTGTATAAATCAGTAAAAATGTTGCCTTATCTTACGAATTACGAGAAATGATTGCATCCGGCGAGAGAGGTAAAGTTTTAGTAAAGTCTTTGACCGGGCTGGGCGTTTTCACAGCGATCGCTTAAAATCCGCTTCCCATCTGCATTTCACTCTCTTTAGGATAAGTACATATACCCAAACTTATGGCGATCGCACCAATCGCGGATCACCATAAGTAAGCATTTATGCCACAAAAATCTCTACCTTTGGATAGAGGAAGTATTTAACGGCTGACAATGCCCGACCACTGCACCTGCTTGAGCCGTTCCCGCCGATAGGAAAAGAAAAATTCTGCGTCTTGAAACGTGCAGAACGGCGCGATCGACACTTGTTCTGCGGCAAAGCCCAACTGCTGAAGCTGAATGCGGTTGATTGTGCGGATGTCGAGCCGGACGCGATCGCGAGCTTGCGGAACGGTATCGATCTGGGGGTCGCTCAGCAGCGGTGATTCGGGAACTTGAGCCAGCTTTTCTAATCGAGCCTGATCATCTTCAACATCAGGAAAAATCGAAGCCGCCACTTCTGCCGCGCAGCTTGTCGAAACCTGATAGACTTCTCCGGCGATCGCTGGTCCCAACGCGACGCGCAAATTTTCGATGCGGCTACCTTGGGCTTGCAGGCGGGCGATCGATCGCGGCACAATTCGCAAGCTCGTTCCGCGCCATCCCGCATGAACCGCAGCGACCTGACCTGTTTGAACGTCGGCAATTAAGGCGGGAACGCAGTCAGCAGTTGCCACCCAAACGGCTTGATTGGCCTGAGTCGAGATCACGCCGTCTGCCGGGGATCGATCGTCTGGGCTGACCGTGATTTCATCGGGCACGAGAACTTCATTGCCATGCACCTGCCGCACCCAATTGGCCGAGGCAGAGCGATCGAGAATCGGCGTTAAGCTTTCGGGACGGCGGGGTGCAAACTGGCGCGTGAAAAAGCCGTGCGACCAAGCGTCGAGCAGGCTACAGCGCAGGTAAGGCAAACCTTCCAAATTTTCCCAGTGCCAGTGGTGCATCAAGCTAATTCTCGCGATCGGCTGAGCGTTCTATGCTAGTCTATGCCGACCTTGCGATCGATTGTTCACCTGTGGTCGATTCTTCTCGTCTTGCCGTTTTGATGGAACAGTTGGGATTGCCGCAACAGGCGATCGCCTGCGGATTGCCGACGCTTGATCTGCGAATTTTTGAGACGGTTAATTCCACGAATCGAACGCTGTGGGAACTGCTTGATGCCGGGGCGAGTGTGGGGCGGGCGCGATCGCTGCTCAGCAAGCGGCTGGACGCGGACAGTGGGGCAAAGTTTGGCAGTCGGAGCGGGGCGGACTGTATCTGTCGCTGGCGATCGCGCCGAACCTGCTGGCGATCGAAGCGAGCCAACTGACGTTGAGTTGCGCGTGGGGAATTGCGGCGGCGTTGCGCGAATACGACATTCCGATCGGGCTGAAGTGGCCGAATGATTTGGTGTATCGCAATCAGAAAGTCGGCGGCATTTTGATCGAAACGCGCCTCCAGCACGATCGCGTCCGGCAAGCCGTCGTCGGCGTGGGGATCAACTGGGAAAATCCAATTGCGCCACCGGGGATCAATCTGCAAACGATCCTGAAGCAGCGGTTTCATCCGCAGGTTGCGCCGAAGCTGACTTCGCTGGAACTGCTCGCAGCGATCGCCATTTCAGGTATTCTCAACGGTTACGATCGCTGGCAGCAGCAAGGAATCGATGCGATTTTGCCGGACTATCAGGTTTTGCTGGTAATATGGGGCAGTCGATCGAGGTCGATCGCTGTCATGGACGGGTGATTGGTGTGACAAGGCGCGGTGAACTGCGCGTCAGTTTGCCTTCACCGGATGATCCGGCTTGGTCGCAAGAAATCTGTTTGCCGCCCGGAGCGATCAGCCTGGGGTATGGCTGAAGCTGCGATCGAACTGTTGCCAGCCGCCGATCATCGGGTATGATGTCTCAAGCCCTGCGCTTTTTGGCGATCGTTGCTCTTTCACGCCCAGATGCTCATGATGTCATCCCGCCACACGGTTCAATCATCTGATTCTCGATCGGCCTACCTCCGACTGCTGCTGCAAGGCATCGGCTGGGCAGGCGGACTCAGTTTGCTCGGCGGCGGCGTGACGCTTGCCCAAACTGCTGATCCGGCTGCGAGTGTCCCCAGCGCTCAAGATTTGCTCGCGCCTGCTCCCGCTGCCCAGCCTGAGCCTGTGGTGCGATCGCAGCCCGAAGTGGCTCGCCCCGAAGCCGTTGCTCCGATCGAAGCACCCCGCCCCGCGCCTGTGCAACAGGTGGAACGCCCCCGCCGCGAAGCACCTGCACCTGCACCTGCACCTGTGGTCGAAGCACCTGCCCAGCGTCCGGTTCAAGCGAACCCCTACATCGACACGACGGACTACAGCATTGGGGCAACCCAGCGCGACGATCAGCGTCCGGGATCGATCGTGCTGTCGGAGCGATCGACCGGATGCCAATACACGCTTTCCCAAGGCGGCAGCGTTCCCAATAGCGTTTGTGCAAACCGTCGCATTCCTGCGGTCAGCGCCACCGCCAGCGGAACGCCTGCGCGGGAATTCCCGCCTTAGTCAGCCGCAGCCAAAGGGCGATCGCACGATCGATCGGCACTCGTTCCGTCAGCGCATCAAGCGCCGCCAGCGGCAACCGCTTCTACAATCTCACCGTCCGTCCACCCGGACGCATGGGCAACAACAACACAACGATCGTTTTTCCGCTGTCGATTCCCGCCGCAATTACCTCGGTGTTTGGCTGGCGCATCCATCCGATCGCCGGAACCCGACGCTTTCACAGCGGTACAGACTTGGGCGCACCGATGGGCACTCCGGTTCTTGCTGCTTATTCTGGGCAGGTGGCGCGGGCAGACTGGATGCGCGGCTATGGCCTAACCGTCGTGTTGAATCACGATCCCGAAGCTCGCGATCGCAACAGCTTCCGTCAGCCGACTGCTGAAACGCTCTACGCGCACATGTCTGAACTGTTTGTGCAGCCCGGACAGTGGGTGAATCAGGGTGAAGTGATCGGGCGCGTCGGCAGTACGGGATTTTCGACTGGACCGCACTTGCACTTTGAATATCGCGAACTGACGGCGCAAGGCTGGCAAACGCTTGATCCTGGTCAGATGCTCGAAACGTCGCTGGCACAACTGATTCAGGCATTGCAGACGGCACAGGCAAGACCAGTGGGCGATCGCGGCTAACGTCTCAAAAAGCAATTGCGAAAAGACCCAGTGCTGATCCGAAGCACTGGGTCTTTTGGTTTGTCCGATCGCTCCGGTTAGCCCACAGGCTTCGATCGCCGCTGCCCCAGCAGCTTTTCAAAACTCAGCGCCAACACGCCCAGCGTCACAATTAAAATGCCAAACCACTGAATTCGTTGCAGCGCATTACTGGGATCGTCTGGCAGAATCACGAACGCGAACAGCGCGGTCAACACTGGCCCAGTGGAGGCGATGATCGAAGCTCGTGCCGCACCCAGATAGCGCACTCCGTAGTTATTGAGCAAATAGCCAGCGAGAGTTAGAGTTCCCAGCACTACGCCGCCGCCAATCAGTCCCAAGCGCTCGGTGAGAACGTCCAAGCCGAGGCGCTGGGCGAAGAAAATCAAGCTTAAACTCGTCAGCACAAAGATCGTGACAAACTGAATGATGCTGACTGGAACCGGATGCAGTTTGCGAAAGCTAAGCTGCATCGAGATCAAATAGCAGGCGAAACAGATTCCGGCTGCGACAGCGGCAAAGATGCCACGCCAAGAAATTTCACTGGCTGCAAGTTTAGGAAAGGTGGTTAAAATCACGCCCGAAAGAATCGCCACCATCACCCCAATTCGCAGGCGGGTAGCCGATCGCGAAACAGCAGCCACGCCAGCGGCACGGTCACAAGCGGATACATAAACAAAATCGTCACGGCCACACCGGGACCAACCTGCCCGATCGCAATGTAAATCAGCACTTGCGAGAGAAACAGAAAAAAGCCGCTGCTCGTGACGGCGACGAGGATCGATCGATCGCGAGACTCCAGAAACGATCGCAGATCGCGCCAAACTGCCGGATAGATCGTGTTGCCCAAAAATCATCAGCGGCACCACGATGATCATCCGCATCCACAAAATCAGCATCGAGTTGCCCAGGTTGAGGCTGATGAAGCCACCCAAATCATAAAAGCCAAGGACGCGCTTGGAGGAAAATCCGATGATCCGCACAACCACGTTATGCAGGGAGAGCGCAACGGTCGAAAGCAAAACCAGCAGCATTCCCGTTTGAAAGGGCGATCGCACAGGCCGACGCACAGGCGCGGGTGGCGGCGGCACCGGATGAACGGCAGAGGGCAGCGGCGGCACTGCCTCGACTGGATGAACGGCAGAGGGCAGCGGCAGTGGCACTTCCGGCGATCGCGCAGTCGGAATCGATCGCGCTGCTGAGTGCAACTGCTGATTGAGGCGGCTGACCAGCGCTTCGAGGATCGCTTCGCCCTGCTGCTCCAAATTGTGCATTCGGCTAAGCTGCTGCGAGAGCGAACTTTGGTAGCTGCTGAGGTCTTGATTGACGGAACTGGCGATGCGGTTGAGTGTGGCATCGAGGGCGGCGATCGAGC
>JAAUTJ010000127.1 GCA_012031475.1 Leptolyngbyaceae cyanobacterium SM1_3_5
TTATGGAGATGAGGGACGGCTGTTTCCACCCGATCGATCGTCTCACTCGATCGGCATTCGGTTCTCCCCATTGGTAGAAATCGGGAAAATCCCCATGCGGGTCGTGAAGATTTTTGCGAAGATCATAGATGTTCCCTCTGTTTTGATTTTCAAAAGCCGATGCCGAGCGGTGTCGCTGCAAAGAAATCAACCCTTTCCGCATCCGGCTTTACCCACCTGCTTCTATGCAAACTAATTCGCTTAAATCGTTTGATAGCTTGTCGATCGTGACTGAGAAAAACGGCGACAGCACCGAGAGTTTCACCGAAGATTTACCCGCAAAACCGGACTGGGGCTTGCTGAGCGTTTCCGGTCGCCGCATCACCGAACAAAAAGTGGCTGCCCTGCATCAAGTTTTAGAACGACATCGGGGCGATCGCCAGCTTGTGCTGCTGCAAGATTTTCCTGACCCCGATGCGCTTTCGTGCGCCTGGACATACAAGCTGATTGCCGAGCAGTACGACATTCGCTGCGAAATTGTCTATGCCGGAATGCTCAGCCACCAGGAAAACATCGCCCTCGTCAAGCTGACCGGACTGCCCGTGCAGCGCTGGACGCCGCAAATGCTGCGCGAAAAAATTGCGCTCTATCAAAGCTGCGCGTTCGTCGATAACCAGGGCACAACCACGCAACTGCTCGACGTCGTCCAGCAGGCCAATCTGCCGATCGTCCTCATGGTCGATCACCACAGTCCGCAGTGCGATTTGCATCCAGAATTCACGGACATTCGCCCGCAGGTTCGCGCCACTGCCACGATCTTTACGCAATATCTGCAAGCGGGACTGCTGCGGTTTGACACGAGCAACAGCGAACACCTCAAGTGCGCCACCGCTTTGATGCACGGCTTGCGATCGGACACGAATCGCTTGATGCAGGCGCAAGAAGAAGATTTCCTCGCCGCTGCCTACCTGAGCCGCTTCAACGACGCGCAGCTGCTCAACGCCGTGTTGCAGGCCTCGCGATCGAAGCGGGTCATGGACGTGATCGAGCGATCGCTCCGCAACCGCATTCTACGCAACAACTTTTCGATCGCCGGAGTCGGCTATCTGCGCTACGACGATCGCGACGCGATTCCCCAAGCTGCCGATTTTCTCGTCACCGAGGAGAACGTGCATACCGCTGTGGTCTACGGCATTGTTCACGACGAAGACGAAGACCTCGAAGTGGTGGTCGGTTCGCTGCGGACGAGCAAGCTGACGCTCGACCCGGACGAATTTATCAAAGAAGCCTTTGGACAAGACGCACAGGGGCGGTTTTTCGGCGGCGGGCGATCGATGGCGGGCGGCTTTGAAATTCCGATGGGCTTTTTGTCCGGCTTCAACGAAAGCGCCGACTACACCCGGATCAAGTGGGAAGTGTTTGATTTTCAAATCAAGCAAAAGCTGCTGCGGCTGGTCAACCCGGAAGACGGCTTGATGCACACTGCTTAAACTGAATTGCAGCAGCTTCAACGCCCGGAAATCAATTTCGGGCTGAAAGCGAAAACCCGTTGAAACGGGTTGGAACCCTGACACGATCGATTTCCCAGTCAGTTTCAACTGACTTTCGCTGTTAGCCCGAATTTTAATTCAGGGCGGTTCTCGCAGCAGACGCAAGACCTCAGTAAACTTAATCTCGTCTGGCGGCGATCGCCCTTGGCTGATGTTCCAGCAAACAGTACGGACGCGAATAGCACAGGGGCATTTTCGAGGGCGTGCTGGTCAAGAAAGTCGGGATTGCTCATCACCTGCTCCGTCATGCCGTCGAACACGATTTGACCGTGACTGAGGACGATCGTGCGCGGGCAGAGTTCCAGAGCCAGGTCGAGATCGTGCGTGGCAATTAGCTGGGTGAGCGGCAGGCTGTGGAGCAACTGGATCAGTTGGCGGCGCGATCGCGGATCAAGCTGGGCGGACGGTTCATCGAGTACCAAAACCTGCGGCTGCATTGCCAGAACGCCTGCGATCGCGACGCGCTTTTTCTCGCCGCCCGATAGATTGTTGGCGTTGCGCGACCCGTAGATCTCTGGGTCGATGCCGACTGCTTGCAGGGCGTGGTGCGATCGATGGCGCAGTTCTTCACCCCGCAAGCCTTGATTCATGGGGCCAAAGGTGACATCTTCCCAGACGGTCGGCATGAAAAGCTGATCGTCGGGATTTTGAAACACCAAGCCGACGAAGTTGCGGATGGCTTTGAGGTGGCGCGGCTCAACGGCCAAATCACCCACGACCACTTCGCCACTTTGCGGCAGCAAGATGCCGTTGAAGTGCATCAGCAGCGTGGATTTACCCGATCCGTTTGCGCCCACGAGGGCAACGCGATCGCCCGCTCGAATGTCGAGGTAGACCGATTGCAGGGCGGTGGTTTCGTCCGGGTAGCTGTAGCTGAGGTTTTTGATTGAGATCGGATTGTGGTGCATCTATCGCGGCAAGTAGGCGGCTTGTCCAGCCAGAACAAGGCAAATCATGGCGGCAAGGGCAAACCAGTCGCTCGCTGGGGACGGGGCAGATCGTGAACGGGCGGCAGTCCAGTGTAACCGCGAGCCAGCATTGCCTGATAGACGCGATCGCCCCGCTCGTAGGTGCGGATGAACAGCGAGCCGAACATATTGCCCACCACCAAGCGCTGCCAGCGGCTACTGCCGTTAGATTGCGCGAGGCGGCGGCTCGCTGCATTGCGGTAAACTCCTCGCTCAGGACGCCAATGTAGCGATACATCGAGGCCATGATCGCGACCAGCCAGGGGCGGCATCTTCAGGGCGGTCATGCCGTGCAGCAAAGCGGGAATCGAAGTCGTGAGGACGAGCAGATTCAGCATCAGCAGCGACAGCAAGGCTTTCCAGCTAACGCTGCCCAGAACGGTCAAGCCCTCAGTCGTGATTTGCAGCCAGCCCCATTGAAACAGCACAGTGCCGCCCGATCGAAACAGCGTCCCAATCAGCACCACGCCGACAAACGTTGATTCCAGGGCAACGCGCCTCAGCAAAACCGGAAACGTGATCCGGCTGACGGACAGCAAAACTGCCAGTCCGATGCTGTAGATCAGCCAAGTCCACCAGCGGCCATTCCCGGTTAAGGCAGCGGCAAACACGAACAGCAGGCGCAGGCGATGCGAATTTGCGGCGTCAGGCGATGCCAGGGCGAGGAGCGATCGCTGTCGATGTCAAGTTGAAACGCGCCAACATGCAGCAGCATCCGCGCTACTCGTCAAAATCGTCAACGGCACGATCGGGCGTCGTTCCTTTGACCAGCAGCTTTCCGGCTCCCCAGGCGATCGCAAACGTCGCCAGCGTTCCCACCAGACCTGCCAGCGGTGTCGCAACGGCTTCGGGAACGCCGCGCACCGCATACTCTTCAAAAATCGAGAAGAACGGCAAACGATGGGCAGCGGGTTCTTCAACAGCGCGATCGTCAAATTCGAGATCGCCCGCGACGCGATCGAGTCCGTCTGGATTGCCGCTGGCAAACGGTGAAATAAAAATGCCGATGAACAAAGCAGCGCCAAGGCCAATTGCAAAAAAAGCCTGGTTGCGCGATCGAGAAGAAGTCATAGCCAAATTTTTGAATGAAACAGGGAGCAATACAGTCAACGAGGGGCATAGAGGCGAGCCGCTTTGCGACGCGGCGGATCAAACAGCAGATCCGGGCGCGTCCGCCAAACATAGCTTAAAGCCAGCAGCGTGATAATCGCTTCGCCAATGCCGATCAAGGTATGCCAAAACGCCATCGCGGAGAGCGACACTGGCAGGGCGATCGTCCCCGACAGAGCAAGCTGAACCGCGCAGGCGATCGCGGCGACAAATACGCTTGTCCAAGCGGCGATCGCCACGCCTGCTGCCATGCCGCGCCACGAGTTGAAGCCGACGGCGCTGCGAATCGCTTTGTAGAGATAGTAGCCGCCAAACGTGCCGATCAAGCCCATGTTGACGATGTTTGCGCCCAGCACAGTCAGGCCGCCGTCTTGAAACAGCGTCGCCTGCACGATAAACACAACCGTCATCACCAGCGAACCCGCCCAGGGGCCAAGCAGCGCTCCGGCCAGCGTTCCGCCGAGCAAATGGCCGGACGTGCCGCCAGGAATCGGAAAGTTAATCATCTGAGCCGCAAAAATAAACGCGGCGCAAACGCCCATCAGCGGCACGGCACGTTCTTGATATTCCGACTGGACGCGCTTGAGCGAAATGGCGATCAGGGCGATCGCAATCACCCAGCAGATCAAGCTCACAGGCAAGCTCAAATATCCGTCCGGAATGTGTAGCGCGAGGTGGGGTTGCAGTAAAAAGCTATCCGAAATGGTTGAAGCAGTCATTTTAGGCATGATTTTTGAGCGGCGATCGAAGCACAACGCTTACGCCTCAGTACACTGGTTTCGCTGTGACAATTCAATGCTGGGAGGGGGGATTTTTAGCAGAATTTAATGCAAATTAAAGGAACTGCCGCCTGTAACCGGGTCGATCGCCCTGAAACGGCCATCCACCCGCCGTAAACTCTGGCAGTTCCACCAGAGTAATCCCGTCAAGCTGGCAGTTGTTGATAGAATCATCCCTTGACCTCACACACCACGCTTCGAGTTATGAATCTAGCGACGATCGCTGCAAGACGCGGCGTTGATCTTGCAGGCCGCAAGCTTACTTTTGATGGGGATGACGGGGAGTGCGATCGCTCTGCCGCTGCCCGCCATAGCTACGCCCGTCATAATGGCGCAGGCACAGCCGAACAATCCGCGCCTGAACGAACTGCTGAGACGGGGGCGCGAACTGGTGGATGCGGGCAGCGTCGGAGAAGCGATCGCCATCTACGAAGAAGCCGCCACGCTTGCGCCCAACAACGCCCGAATTTTTTCCGGCATCGGCTTTTTGCAGGCCAGAGCGGGCAACCATCGCGCCGCCGTTACTGCTTTTGAGCGAGCCGTGCAGCTTGAAGCCAACAACGCCGCATTTCACTACGGCTTGGGCTTCAGCCGCGCCAACCTAGACGACAACGCCGGAGCCGCCCAAGCCTACCGTCGGGCAACGGAACTGGACGGCAACAACGTCCAAGCCTTTCTCGGTCTTGGCATCGTCCTGTCGCGGCAAGGCGATTTCGAGGGAGCCGTCAGTGCCTATCGGCAGGTCGCCACGCGCCAGCCCAACAACGCCCAAATTCAAGAAGCCCTCGGAGCCGCCTATCTCCAGCAGGAGCGCTATCCCGAAGCCGTCACTGCCCTTCAGCAAGCCGCTCGGTTAGCGCCCCGCGATGCCGATGTGCAGCTTAATTTGGCGATCGCTCTGCTCAATTCCGGCAATCAAACCGAGGGGCTGGCAGCAATGGAGCGAGCCGCCGCCCTGGAACCGCGCAACGGCCAAATCTATCTGAAAATGGGCGATATCTTTCGGGCGCAAGGCAATGTCGATCGCGCCTTGGCTGCTTATCAGCGAGCCATTGGCCTCCAGCCGAACTTGACCGCCGCTCACGAAGCAATGGGCGAACTGCTGCTAGAGCGCGAAGATTACCTGCGGGCGATCGTCACCTATCGCGCCCTGGTCGCCCTCGTCCCGCAAGATGCCGACGCGCATTTTCAGCTTGGCGTTGCCCTGCAAGGCCGCAATCGCGATGAAGAAGCCGTCGCCGCCTACCAAGAAGCCCGCGACCTCTACGAACAGCAGGGCAACACAGGGGGAGTCGATCGCACCAGAGACGCCCTGCGCGAACTCAGCCCCAATCGCCTGCGTCCGGGTGATTAACCGGGTGATTAAGTTCCGGGTGATTAAGTTTACTTTGCGATCGACAATCCGGGAACCGATGCAGCTATCGTGTTTTCTCAGGGAAACCTGTGTGTTTTGGGTATCGGATGTTTGGCCCAGCCGACACCCGACACCCGACACCCGACACCCACTCAAGGATACAGGCTATGGCAAAGCAACAGGAACCGCGCCTCTACACGGATTGGCCGTTTCGCTGGGACAACAAACGATCGGAAACGATTCAAAATGATCGCCGCTGGCTGGAATCGATCGTCCGCAACGCCGCGCCGTTTTCCGACTGGTGGACAAAAGCGCGGATTGTTCAGCTTGCCTATCCGCTGCCGCCGAACACCAAACCGCAAACGCTGCACAGTCTTCCCGTTTATGGCGGCATCACGTCTGAAGCAGAAATTGCGATCGCCCTGCGGAAATGCTGCGATCGCCTCAGCGAGTATCCCGCCTTTGCCCGCCAGGTGGATGAAAACTATGTGATCGAAACGCTGAACGCCTGGAAAAGCAAGCAGTTTTCGCAGGCGATCGGGCGCAACTTTGACCTCTACGCGCACCGTCGATTTCCGAATGTGTTTTTGATTGTCAGCACGGCTCCGGTTTCGCTGAATGTCGATCGCGTCCTGCCGCCCAGCGATGTCTTTCGCCCGCTGTTCAACATTGATGAACTGGCCGAAATTGTGCGCGATCGCCAAATTCAGCGCGTGACGCTGCGGACGCACGGCTATTCCAATCCGGCCAAAAGCTTCTACGCCAATTTCGATCGCGAAGCCGCCGCGCTCAATCAGCACGATCCGGCGACGAGCGATCGCACCTTGGAACCCGACCACTACTACGTCGGCTATCACTGGCCGAGCGAAAAACCGATCGCCAGTCCGGGCTTGTGGGCAGACTATCGCAACATTGGCATTTTGCTGAAGTTTTTGTTTGTCCTCAGCGGTTTGGCAGGCATCATCGGGACGCTGCTCTACTTGTTTCTGCGGTGGATTGGCCTGCCGCTGCTGAACCTGCTGGGTAGAATTCCGCTTGTAGACAGCTACTTCGACGGGACAAATTTTTGGGAAACGGCGGCTTTGGCCGTGCGCGGCTACTGGCTGATTCCGACTGTGTTCATGATGTGGGTGCTGGCCTTTTTGCTGCTGCGAATTGTCGTCTATCAGCGCGATCGCTACCGGGCGATTCACTATGGCGCACCGGACTTGGCCGAATTTTTTTGGCGGCTCGATCGCGGCTTTCGCAACTACGCCAGCCAGCAAAAAGAACCGATTTCCGGCGAGGCGGTGCGTCCGCGTGAACTGGTGACGGTGAATTTGGTCGGGCACAGCATGGGCGGCTTGGTGCTGGTGAACGTGCTGCGAATTTTGAGCGATCGCTTTGGCAAAGACGATGTGGGCACACTGCGACCCGACACGGAACTCGCCCCCGGTCGCGATCCGGTCGAAAAAATGGGACGCTATTTGCTGCTCGACAAGCTGATTTTGGCTTCGCCGGATATTCCGCTGGAATTTTTTGCGCGAAGGCCGCAACAACTATGTGCGATCGGCCATGCGGCGCTGTCGGCGGATTTATCTGATGTCGAGCGATCGCGATATCGTCCTGCGCTATTTGTCCACTGTGGGCAACTGGTTTGGCGAACCGAGTATGCAAATGGCCGGATTGCGACTGGGCAACGTCTATCTGAAGCGATTAAAAAACGCCGATTTGCCTTCCGTCCCTACATCCGCATCATGTTCCACTCGGAACGCGCCGTGCGGCCAACCTCGTCCTACGAACTGTTTTTGAAGTTCAACTATCTCGACTGCTCGCGCATGGGCGGCGGCAAAGCGAGCGGCGGCGTCAACATCGTGCCGCTGCCAATGAACCACATCACCGCCCTGCCGATCGACCTAATCAACACGCTGTTCTATCTGCTGGGCTTCAGCAAGCTCGACGTTCACGGCGGCTATTTTCAAACCGAAACGCGATCGTTCCAAATCTTCAAATTTTTGCTGACGGCCAACACCCAAAAAGACGAAGAAATCCGCGCCGAAATCGATCGCATCAAAGGCCAGCAAATTCGCTTTCTACCTAGCCAGCGCTGGGAAATGCCTGCTGTGTCTCAGTCCGTAGACGGCGGCGAAGGCTAATCGATCGATTGGTATCGATCGGTTCGCAGCCGATACCCGACACTCGACCTATCCAACCGCTTGAGCGGCGATCGCATCGATCGCCGCTCAAATTTCTTTGAGCCTGCCTCAAGCAAATCTTTATCCTGAATTTACAAGCATTCTGAAGGAGTAAAACTTCGGTGAAATTGCTGAAAAGCCTCAGCAAAACTTTGTGATTTAAGACAAACTCTACTAAGATTCACTGTTCCGCTGCCTCCGAGAAGCGATGCTTTCTTCGCAGATGGCGCATCCTGATTCGCAAGCAACTGACTCGATCGCCACTCAAACTTAGTTTTTGAAAAATTTTTGTCGGCTCGATCGCGCCAAAACTAGCGCTGACTTTTGCTTTGACTCATTGTCATTACTTTCCCGCGTATCACTCAATATGGCTAACACTCCAAGCAGCATTCTCACTCTGACGAACAACGAATTTTCACAATCCTCGCTGGTACTGTTTACCCAACCTGTCAATTCAAATCAAGGTTTATCAATCAGCTTTGACTTCTATGCTTATGGCGGCACTGGCGGCGACGGCATCAGCTTTATTTTGCTGGATGGGTCGCAGTCGCCCGTTCAACCCGGCGGCTTTGGTGGCTCGCTGGGCTACGCACCCCGCATGATTATCGATGGCGACGCCAAAGCTGGCATCGCAGGCGGCTACCTTGGCATTGGGTTTGATGAGTTTGGCTCCTTTTCGGCAGACGGAGAAGGGCGCGTCGGCGGAATTGGCGGTCAGGCCGATTCGATCGCAGTGCGCGGCAGTGCAGCCACCAACTACGCTTTCTTGACCGGAACCGGATCGCTCCAGCCGTTTGGCATCAGCATTGACAACGTTGCGCCCAACGCCAACCGCGACAACTCGCGGCGACGATCGCAGGTGGACCTCACGCCAACAGGTCTGCTGTCGGTGCGCGTCGATTTCAACGGCGACAACGACTTTAACGATCCAAAAGAACTGGCGATCGATTCGTTCAACGTCGTCAGCGTCAACGGCGCTTTGCCCAGCCAATTTAAGTTTGGCTTTGCCGCTTCCACAGGCGGAAACACTAATTTTCATGAGATCGGCGGCTTTCAGGTGCGAACGGCAACAGGCGCAACGATCGCGGGTGAATTTCGCGACAGCCTTCAGGTCGGTAGCGACAACGACGATCAGCTTGTCGGTGGCAACCGAGACGATGTGCTGACGGGCGGCGGTGGCCGAGACACCAGCACGGGCAACGATGGAGCCGATCGCTTCTTGTTCTCTGGCACCACCAAAGCCGCTGCCCTGCGGACTTCCACCCTGCGATCGATCGATCAAATCACGGACTTTACTTTTTCGGAGGGCGATCGCTTCCAGCTTGACTTCGATAACAATCTCAACACGCGCAATTCGCCGCGCCGCCTGCACAATGCCGGAGAGCGCAGAGGCGGATTACGCAAAGCGGCTCAATCCGCTTATGCTGATTTGCTGCCGCGCCGCAGAGGAAATCAGGCGCTCAAGCCGAATGAAG
This sequence comes from Leptolyngbyaceae cyanobacterium SM1_3_5, assembly GCA_012031475.1. GTDB lineage: Bacteria > Cyanobacteriota > Cyanobacteriia > Elainellales > Elainellaceae > JAAUTJ01. Next base: position 9,390 of record JAAUTJ010000127.1, read on the forward strand.
CCGTGTTCTTCCGCAATGGTAGCCGCACCTACCTGTCCGTGAATGACGACAAGGCAGGCTTTTCGGCACGAAATGATTTGCTGGTCGATGTCACAGGCATTCAGTTTTCCGGCAGCGATGCCCAGCGCGTCGGTACGCTCTCGGTTCGGCGCTATTTCGCATAGAAACTACGTTAGTTCGATGTTAGTTCGATGCGCGATGTTGCGATGTTGCGATGTTGCGATCGAAAAAGCCCTAAATTTTCTCGCATGGGGACTTTCATGCATCATCCCCACCTACCAGTGGGAAATTTAGGGGGCACTCCAAAGGCAAAACGCAGGGGCAGTCCGAAAACTACCCCTGCGAAATCATTGCGTTATGACAGCGGACACTACATCATGCCCATACCGCCCATACCGCCCATA
>JAAUTJ010000128.1 GCA_012031475.1 Leptolyngbyaceae cyanobacterium SM1_3_5
ATCGACCGCTTTGGGCGTAAATCGATAGCGCTCGGCATTTCCTCCCAGACTAGCAGCCCCAAGCACATCCGCCCAGTACAAAAAGCGGGGGTCTTCGATCTTCTGGTGTTTGCGAACGCCGTTGAAGCCCATCGCCTTGACGAGTTCCACATCGTGCCGCAGGGCTTCATCTGAGGGGGCAGTGGTGAGCGTGTCCGGCCAGTAGCCTTGATCGAGAATCAGCCGCAGATAGTAAGGCTGACCGTTGAGCATGAAGCGATCGCGCTGAATCGAAACCGTCCGCATTGCCGTGTAGGACTGGACGCGATCGAGCAGTTTGCCTTCGTGCCAAAGCTGAATGTCGGCATCGATCAGCGTTGGCTTTTCGGGTCGCCACAGCAGTTCGTTGCGGTAGTCGTCGATGCCCGGATCAGACAGAGCGATGCGGCGGTGAATTTCGCCATTGAGAACGGCGTAGCTGTCGTTGACGAGGACTTGCTGGCCTGCTGTCAGCTTCACCTGAAGTTGAAGGTTGTTGACGGGATCGCCCGCAATGAATGCTTCCACACCGATTTCCCAGCGCTCAAAGTGCGGCGTCCAGCGCAAGCGATCGAGATAGGTCGTCGGAACGCGCTCTAGCCAGACCGTTTGCCAGATACCTGTCGTGCGCGGATACCAAATGCTGTGCGGATGTAGCTGCCAGTCCTGTTTGCCTCTGGGCTGAGCGAGTTCATGCGGGTCATCCTGCGCCCAAACCGTAACGGTCTGCCGCCCTTCTGGATGCAAAACATCGGTGACATCCACTTGAAACGGCGTGTAGCCACCCTGATGTTCGGCCACAAACTGCCCGTTGACCCAGACTCGCGCCTCGTAATCGACTGCGCCAAAGTGCAGAATCACTCGTCCCTCTCCATCCGGCACGTCGAACTCACGCTCATACCAGCAGTTTGGGTGAAAGCTGGTGTCGCCAATGCCGCTGCGAGTTGACTCTGGCGCAAAGGGCACTTCGATCGAATGCGTCCACTCGGCCACGTCAGTAGGACGGCTGAAGCGTCCAGTATCGTCGTAGGCAAATTTCCAGGTTCCGTTGAGCGACATCCAATCGTTCCGGCGCAGTTGTGGGCGCGGGTAGGCGGCGTCTATTAAAGGAGCGATCGCACCGCCAATTTCACAGGGATAGCGGTCTTCCAAACACTGACCAAATGCTTTCATCTCGAACCTCGGCCTTTTGCGACGTGAAGAGGATTCCCGGTGGCCTTTACTATTTAACCTCTTTCTATGTCTTAAGGCATAGATTTACTTCTTCTTATTCCATTGTATCTCCTGGGATAGATGGAAACCGAACGGTCAATATAGTGAAAACCGCCTCTGCAACCCAGTTGTGCGCTACACCCGGAAGCCACAGCGCGTGGTCGCCCTCATCAGTGGGCTTGGTGCTTGTCCCGTCCTGTGAACGCGCCGTTTCACTTCGACCTCAGAAGTGCAGCGGCTAGGATCTTCCTCAATGAAATGTCCGATGAACCAGCCGCGCTGCGGGACTCCGTCTGAAAGCGCATCGCCAAACATGACGTTCAATATTATGTTGTCACGCAGGGCGATCGAGTGTCAAATCTTACATCAATCATTCAACATGGCTGCTTATATCAAAGCAGTTAAAAATTGTTGACCCAATTGTGTTTAAAAAATACAGCCCTGCTTAATATTGATTGCTTTCATTTTACAGCTTATTTATTTCCAATGATGGAGATAAATAAAGAAACTATAAGGTATTTTTTGAGGAAGTATTAGAGCTAGGTTTTGTAAAGCCAGCGTTGTTAAAATTTCTTTCCTTAAAATACAAGCATTCTATGTCGCAGCAAAAAGCTCAACCGCCCGATCGCTCCAATGGATCGCAGCACCAGCAAAACTCTTTAGAATCCAATTTCACTGAAAATTCGCTTCAACTGCTGTCTACCGGAGCCTTACCGTCAACTTTATATCTGTCCTCTTCCAAGTTTTCAGACGGTCAAAACACGTCAGAAGCAGCGCTTGTCACAGCCTCTGACCTGATCTGCTTTTCACACTTGCGCTGGGATTTTGTCTATCAGCGGCCTCAGCATCTTCTCAGCCGTTTTGCTCAGCAGCAGCGCGTCTTTTTCATCGAAGAGCCGATCGTACAGGCAGGCATTGAGGAGCATCTGGAAATTCGCAATCCGACTCACAACATTTGGGTTGTGATTTCTCATCTGCCCGAAGAACTAGAAGAAGTTGATTCAGCCTTTGCCCAGCGGCGATTGCTCGATCGCCTGTTTGCAGAATACAGCATCGATCGCTACATCTGCTGGTACTACACGCCGATGGCGATCACCTTTTCCTACCACTTAGAACCGATAGCGATCGTCTATGACTGCATGGATGAACTGTCAGCATTTAAGGGTGCTTCTCCTGTCTTGAAAGCGAAAGAAGCTGAAATTTTTCGTCGTGCGGATGTCGTGTTTACAGGCGGTCAAAGCCTTTATGAAGCGAAGCGCGACCAGCATGAGAATATCTACGCTTTTCCCAGCAGTGTCGATGTAGCGCATTTTGCTCAGGCGCGATCGCTCACCGAAGCACCCGCCGATCAAGCGGATATTCCACATCCACGACTGGGTTTCTTTGGCGTCATCGATGAACGGATGGATATTCAGCTATTAACTGATATTGCCGATGCCCGTCCCGATTGGCATTTGGTGATCATTGGACCTGTCGTGAAGATCGATCCGGCCATGCTGCCGCAGCGATCGAACATTCACTATCTCGGCGGCAAAACCTATCAGGAATTGCCTAACTATCTGGCCGGATGGGATGTCGCCCTGCTGCCCTTTGCCCGCAATGAATCGACGCAGTTCATCAGCCCCACCAAGACGCCTGAATACCTCGCAGCCGGAAAGCCCGTTGTTTCAACTTCGATTCGTGATGTGGTGCGGCCTTATGGTCAGCAGGGCATGGTGCGAATTGCGGATATTGCGATCGAGTTTGTCGCAGCGGCAGAAGCAGCCATGCGCGAAGACACGCCGCAATCGAACTGGATGAATCGAGTTGATACGTTCCTAGAGCAAATTTCTTGGGATCGCACTCAGGCATCAATGCTAAAGCTAATTGAAGAAGCGATCCGGCTTCCAGAGCGCTCTGCGGCCAGCTTCGCTGATTCGGATCGGATCGCTGCCAAGCAGTCTTCATCCAAGCAGCCTTCATCGACAGGAATTCCTCGAATTTCAACTCAATCGCGAGAATTTGCCTTTGACTATTTGATTGTTGGAGCCGGATTTTCAGGCAGCGTCATTGCCGAACGGTTAGCTACATCGGGTCAGAAAGTCCTTGTGGTCGATCGCCGCACTCACATCGGCGGCAATGCTTACGACCATTACGATCGCGCTGGCGTTTTGGTTCACAAATATGGCCCGCATATCTTCCATACCAATTCGCGAGAGGTATTTGAATATCTGTCACAATTCACCGAATGGCGCTCTTATGAACATCGCGTTTTAGCTAGCGTCGATGGTCAACTGCTGCCAATGCCGATCAATCTCGATACCATCAACAAGCTCTACGGATTGCATCTCAATTCGTTTGAAGTTGAAGATTTCTTAGCCGCCCAAGCTGAACCCAAAGATCACATTTACACCTCTGAAGATGTGGTGGTCAGCAAAGTTGGACGGCAGCTTTACGAGAAATTTTTCCGCAACTATACGCGCAAACAGTGGGGGCTTGATCCCTCAGAACTCGATCGATCTGTTATTGCCCGCATTCCGACGCGCACGAATCGCGACGATCGATATTTCACGGATACCTATCAGGCAATGCCGCGATATGGCTTCACGCAGATGTTTGAGAATATGCTCAATCATCCCAATATCAAAGTGATGCTGAATACCGACTATCGCGAAATTGAGAAAATGATTCCCTGCCGCGAAATGGTTTATTCTGGTCCAGTTGATGAGTTTTTTAACTATCGATTTGGCAAGCTGCCGTATCGATCGCTCGACTTCAAGCATGAAACGCACGACAAGCCGATTTTTCAGTCTGCACCTGTCGTCAACTATCCAAACGAACACCTCTACACGCGCATTACTGAGTTCAAATACTTGACCGGACAGGAGCATTCCAAGACCAGCATTGTCTATGAATTTCCGCAGGCTGAAGGCGACCCTTACTATCCGGTTCCTCGTCCTGAAAACGCCGAAATTTACAAGCAGTACAAAGCACTGGCAGATGCAACGGGGGGCGTGTATTTCGTCGGCAGGTTGGCAACCTACAAGTACTACAACATGGATCAGTGTGTCGCTCAAGCACTCACAATCTACAAGCAAATTGCCAGCAAGCAGGTGGAAAAAGCTTGATCTACTGGCGGAGGTTTTGACAGCAGTCCACCCTCGCTAAAGGGGCGATCGCGCCAGGTTAAGTCGAAAAACCCTATCGAGTTTGTTTCCTCGTATGCGCGAATCTGTCAGACCGCCGCTAGAAATTTGGGCGGGTGTTGAATGCACGGTGAATCGGGTGGGCGATCGCTATTTTGACCAGCTAGAGCGCAGCGGTCATGTCGATCGCCTGGACGATCTCGATCGCTTTGCCACACTCGGCATCCGCGCCATCCGCTACCCCGTTTTGTGGGAACGGATCGCTCCCGATGGTGTGGCCGATTGGCAATGGTCAGACGAACGGCTGAGCCGACTGCAACAGCTTGGCATCCGTCCGATCGCCGGATTGGTGCATCACGGCAGCGGTCCGCGCCACACTAGCTTGATCGATCCAGCCTTTCCTGAAAAGCTAGCTGATTTCGCCTTGGCAGTGGCCGATCGCTACCCCTGGCTTGATGCCTACACGCCCATCAACGAACCGCTGACGACCGCTCGCTTCAGCGGCCTGTATGGGCACTGGTATCCGCACGGGCAGAACGACCAAACGTTTTTTCGCACTCTGCTGATTCAGTGTCGGGCGATCGCCCTTGCAATGCAGGCGATTCGTCAGGTCAATCCGCAGGCTCAGCTAGTGCAGACGGAGGACTTGGGTAAAATCTACAGCACACCGCTGCTGGCCTACCAAGCCGAATTTGAGAACGATCGCCGCTGGCTCTCACTCGATTTGCTCTGCGGTCGGTTGAATCCGGATCATCCTTTTTGGAGCTATCTGCGATCGAACGGTGTTGAGCAATCCGAACTCGAATGGTTTCTTGCTCATCCCTGCCCGCCGGAACTCGTGGGGGTTAACCACTATCTGACTAGCGATCGCTGGCTGGATGAACGGCTCGATCGCTACCCCACTCAAACGTATGGCGGCAACGGCAAACATCGCTATGCGGATGTCGAAGCCGTGCGCGTTTGTGTGGAGGGCATTACCGGACATCAGCACCTGCTGCAAGAAGTTTGGAAGCGCTATCAACTGCCGATCGCCGTCACAGAAGTGCATCTAGGCTGTACTCGCGAAGAACAACTGCGCTGGCTGCAAGAAGTCTGGGAGGCGGCTCAAGCTTTGCGGGCAGATGGCGTGGAAGTGCGGGCGATCGCGGTCTGGTCACTGCTGGGCGCGTATGACTGGAATAGCCTGCTCACTCGTGCCGATCGCCACTACGAAACGGGCGTGTTTGACTTGCGCCCCACCTCCGATCGTCCCGATTCAGCCGCTCCTCGTCCTACTGCGATCGCGATAATGGTGCAGCACATGGCAAAGGGTAAGCCGTTTTTGCATCCACTGCTTGAGGTGCCGGGATGGTGGCGACGAATCGATCGCCTGCTTTACTCGCCTGTTAGCTGCACGACCGCCTCCCGTGAATTCGCTGCCCAACCAGGGCTTCAATTCGATCGCAGCCGATCGATTCGTCCGATCGCGATCAGCGGGGCAACCGGAACTTTGGGTCAAGCCTTCGCTCGTATTTGTGAGGTTCGCGGCATTCCTTACCGTCTGCTCACTCGTCAGGAGATGGACATCACGAATCCTGTCCAAGTCGATCAAACCCTGACGGAACTCAATCCTTGGGCAGTGATTAACGCTGCCGGATATGTGCGCGTTGAGGATGCCGAACGTGAGCAATCGGAGTGCTGGTCAATCAATGTAGAGGGAGCCGCAGTGTTAGCAAAAGCTTGTTCTCAGCGCGAAATTGCCTTTGTGACTTTTTCTTCTGATCTTGTTTTTGACGGCGCTCAAACTTCACCCTATTTAGAAAACAGCAGTCTTTCGCCGCTCAATCACTATGGCTACAGCAAAGCGATCGCGGAGCAATATGTTTTATCGGCTCATCCCTGCTCGCTGGTTATCCGCACCAGCGCTTTCTTCAGCCCTTGGGACAACTACAACTTCCTCACCGTTGCCTTGCGATCGCTTGCTACTGACAATCATTTGTCGCTGCCGATGATGCCGTTGTTTTCGCCGACTTACGTGCCGGATCTGGTTCATGCCACGCTCGACTTGCTGATTGATGGCGAAGGCGGCATTTGGCATCTAGCGAATCAAGGCGCGATCGCTTGGGCAGACTTGGCTCGTGAGGTGGCAAAGCGGGCAGGATTGTCTCAGGCAAACATTGAAGCACGTTCCACAAACTTACTCGGTCTGACCGCAGCACGTCCAAGCTACAGCGTGTTGGGCAGTGAGCGCGGGCTTTTGTTACCAGCTTTGGATGACGCGATCGATCGCTACCTGCAAGAGGTGCGAAATGGATTGCTGATTGGTTCAGCTTGAACGATCGCGCTAGCAATTACCTCTACCCGTTCAGCAAAATCGACAGGCTTCGAGAGATGTTTTTGCAAGTCTGTCGCGATCGCCTCAGCAATTCTCACTATGGCGAAAAGCTGTTCAAGCTCTGGAAATGTCAGCATTGTAAATAACATCTCAGAGAGCGATCGCCTGCTCAAGTTGTCGATCGTCTGTTCAGCTTGTCAGAATTGCGTCGAGTTGATTGAGCAGTTGCTCAATTTGCTGTGTTTTATGTCAGCAGTGAGTTTTCTTATGTACAAAAGAAGTTACAGGCATCATTTACGAGATTGTACATAAGAAAACTCCTGAATCAGAATCACGCCAAATAGCTGACCTGCTCACTACTCGATCGCCCTAAACTGCTTGCCCACATATCGGCTTTTCAGCTTGCCTTCCGTGCGCCAGTAGGCATACCAGTAGGGGCCATGCAGTTGCCCTTTTTCTCCCTGACACTTACAGCCCGCCTTGCCACAGCGGACGCGCTCCAGTTGGTAAAGGCGATCGCCCAACTGCCGAACCTCGACCACTTCGCGAACTTTTGGTGCTGGTTGGGGTGTATTGCCTTGCTGCTCTAACTGCTCAATCAAAACTATCAAGTCAGCTTGAAGCTGCTTGGCTTGCTCTAATTTCAATGTGTCGAGTGCAGCCCGAAGGCGATCGAAGTTAAGACGTTTTGGCATGATCGTTGTAGAACAAAAGTTTTTAAGGAAGCGATGGAACAAGTCAGGGCGACATGAGAAGAAATTTTTGATGCGTGGAGACTAAGCTTTGGCAAAAGCAAAGATCTCTAAGAAAACGGGGCGAAGTTACATAAGATGCCCCGCATAAGAAATGCCAAAGTAAGCAGTCAGACAACCTAAAAATCACGGCAGTTTCCCTCCTATAAATACGATCGACCCTCAGCTAATAGAGGCAAAAACGAAAGCTGAGGTGAATCATCAAGTACACCAGAATTAATTTGTGCCCATGCCAATGCCTCTGCTACCAGAACCGGATCATCGGATACCAAGAACTGCTGCATTCGAGTAATTTGCTTGCGATCGATCGCTTCAGCTTTAATTCGCTGTCGTTGCTGCTGAGCAATCTTAACGGCCTCCTGGCAGACGCTTTGCTGCACTTCCAAAGTGAATAACGCCTGCTGGTCAAATTGAGTGCTAGCCAAAAAATCCAAATTTAAGTGAGTAGGAAATAGATTACTTCCTGTTAATACAAAATTAGAAACAGCGCGATCGCCAAAAGCATTATCAGTTATAGAATTACCGCCTGCCGTTGATAATAAGCTTGGAGAACTCTGACAGTTACTCTCCTTTTCATTGGCACTATCTTGAGTCTCTTGCAAAATGCTTGGATGCCAAAGGTCTCGATGTCTGTAAAGTGAAGCACCACCAATGCCGTAGCTGAGAAGCGATCGAAACCGAGCGGTTGCCTTTGCGGGCAGACTGTTTTTCTCAAGCAGATCTGCGATCGCATTTCGGATTCGATCTCTTGCAGCATCAGACTGTTGCTGGTTCCAAGTTGGCGCTTGTTCAATTGCTTCATGCAAACTTGATTGCTGTTCTTGAACTTTTGCTTTGAATTTGCCGCTGGGGTCGCCGTAGTGAAAGTAGTGGCTGTTTTCAATGCACCTTGCCCATTCCTCAGCGCGATGTTCAATCTCGTGCTGATGGCGACACCATTCTTGGTAGCCAGGAAGCGATCGCGCCACTCTGACAATCTCTTCAACGAGCCGTTCCCCTGTCAGTGGTTCGCCACCAGATAGCATGTGGCTAAAAATGTAGCTTCGCATCGTAATGCGTCCGAGCAATCGATTGGTTTGGCCGTAGTCTGTCCAGCCCAACTCAATTTCCGCATTCAGGTCGTTAATAAACTTATCGGCTTTGCCGGAGATGCGGAGGTGACGACGCTTAGCTTGTCGAAGAATTTGTTTGAGAGTTTCTGCATGGAGGTCATTTTGAGATTGAGCATGGAGCCATTGATGAACGAAGGTTTGCTGATTACTCCAAATCGGTTCTAAGGCTTCATTCAACAGGTAAGATCCTGTTTGCATCGGTAGTCGATGTGCGTTGAAGAGGTTTGATTTGCCCTCAATACTGTAGGGTTTGGGATTAGGAAAGACTTCAAGCTGTCCGGGTGCAACCTTGAAGCCTGCATTTTCTAGGAGTGTAGTGATGCCGATCGCAAGTTGCCAAGAACTGTGTGGTTTCTCGAAAGGAAAATACAGATGTAGGCCGCCGCTGTAGCTTGATGTGCAGGTAAGATAGCGGCTGAGTCCAAGTGGTTCTAGGGCAGCAAGGATGCGAGCGATCGCGAACCGATCGAAGTTGGGATGATAAATGCTGCCTGCATCAATATCGAGCAAACAGTAGCAAGTTTGGCTGCTGAATCGAACACCGTAAAGGTAGCTGCCTTGCTGAATCAGGCGATCGGATAGCGGGTGACGGCTTTCGGTTAGCCAATCTGGTGATTCTCCAGGTTTTGGATGCTCAGCGTAGATGTAATCAAAGCGGTGGGGAAAAAGCGCAATAAACTCATTGCTCGGCTCATGAACTCCCTGAAAAGCCAAGGTATTTTTTACTTGCATATCGCCGCTCTCTCTCCATTGGAGTGTTGAGATAAACGGCTGAGTTGTCTTTGCTTTGGCATGGAAACAGCCTTGAGGTTTGTAAATAGACCAGCTAAACAGTGCTGAATCCTGATCTATATAACACGCACTACAAAGGCAGCTTAATTTGTCAACAGTCTTGATCTTCTTAGAATTATCAGTTTGTCAACAATTGCTCAAAGGCAATTACTGAATGAATTAGAAGAAACTTTAGTCATTGAATTCTAGAGTATTGGTCAAGATATCTAGAAGTTAAGTCAGGCTATTCTAGAAGCGTTGTCAGCACAGATCAATATTTGGTCGTTGGATTCTAGAGATCTTGTTAGCTCCGTCAACATCGATCGCTTCGATCGAGGCTCTTGAAGTCAATGAGGTGGAACCAAAAAACTGGACAGGTAGATAAGCTACACCCTTCCAACCCATGCTAGGAGTAGTTTATGAGCCAAAACAAACGCAAACAGCACAGCGCCCAGTTCAAATCCAAAGTTGCGCTAGA
>JAAUTJ010000129.1 GCA_012031475.1 Leptolyngbyaceae cyanobacterium SM1_3_5
CTGAGCAGCGGTGTTCAGATCGTAGTCGCGTTCGGCTTTTTCGATTTGGCGGTGAAGCTGTTCTTCTTCCGATCGCAGCGCATTGATCTGATCTAGCATTTGCTTTTCCGTATCCCACTGCGAATTCAGGCGGGCTTGCTCTTCCTTCAGGTCGTTAATTTCGCGGTTGATTCGATCGAGCTTTTCCTGGGAAGGTCGATAGCTGCTTGCCATTCCCAAGCGTGAGCCTTCGCCTTCCAAGGAAAGTTTTTCCATCTCAAGCTGAATGACGCGCCGATCGATCGACTCCAGTTCGGTCGGCTTCGAGGTTGTTTCCATCCGCAGTTTGGCGGCGGCTTCGTCTACCAGATCGATCGCCTTGTCGGGCAGGAATCGATCGGAGATGTAGCGATCGGACAGGACGGCAGCAGCAACGAGGGCAGAATCCGCGATGTTGACGTTGTGGTGAACCTGATAGCGCTCTTTCAATCCGCGCAGAATCGAGATCGTATCTTCGACGCTGGGCTGACCAACGTAAACCTGCTGGAAACGGCGCTCTAGAGCGGCATCTTTCTCGATGTGCTTGCGATATTCGTCCAGCGTGGTTGCACCAATGCAGCGCAGTTCGCCTCTGGCAAGCATCGGTTTCAGTAAATTCCCGGCGTCCATCGTGCCTTGCGCCGAACCTGCGCCGACAACCGTATGCAGTTCGTCAATGAACAAGACAATTTGACCGTCCGAACTGGTAACTTCTTTGAGGACGGCTCGCAAGCGGTCTTCAAATTCGCCGCGATATTTGGCTCCGGCGATCAGCGATCCCATGTCGAGCGTGATCAGGCGGCGGTCTTTGAGCGATTCGGGCACGTCGCCGTTGATGATCCGCTGAGCAAGCCCTTCCGCGATCGCCGTCTTCCCAACTCCCGGTTCGCCAATCAAAACCGGATTATTCTTCGTCCGACGCGACAACACCTGCACGACGCGGCGAATTTCGTCATCCCGACCGATCACCGGATCGAGCTTTCCGGCCTTGGCCTGCTCGGTGAGATCGCGACCGAACTTTTCTAGGGCGTCATATTTGCCTTCAGGGTTTTGGTCGGTGACTTTCTGACTGCCCCGGACAGATTTAATTGTGGTTTCGATCTGCTTTTGGTCGATGTTGGCGGCTTTGAACAGGCGGCGACCAATTCGATCGTCCTCACACAAAGCCAGCAGCATATGCTCGACTGAAATAAATTCGTCCTGAAAATTTGTGCGGGCGGCTTCGGCCTTGTCCAGCATCAGATCGAGCGATCGCCCTAGATATAGCTGCGCCGTTTCGGACACTTTCGGCTGACGCTGGGCGAAGCTTTCAAGCTGCTGCTTGAGCTTGGCGGGTTCAAACCCGACTTTGTTCAAAACCGTGCTGGCAAGTCCTTCCTGTTCGAGCAGGGCGATCGCCAGATGTTCAACTTCGAGTTGCTGCTGTTTGAAGCGGCGCGTGACATCTTGCGACTTAACGATCGCTTCCCAGGCTTTATCGGTAAATTTGCTCGGATCGGTCGGCTGCATGGATTCTCAACTATCGGCCTCGATCGAGGCGTTTGCGTCAGTATAGCAATCGCGCTGCCTCGGCTGATCACGATCGAGGCACAAGCGTTCATCTTCTATTATTTCAGCTATTTCAAAATCCGGTATTTACCGTCAGACAGGATCTTGCAGAATCTCCAAAGGCGATTTGCCTCATCTCCGTAGCATCACTGAGATGAGGGGGCGATCGCTCAAAATTCATTCAATCTTGACCGAATCTCTACACTGGTTCACCGGAAACTGCGAAATACTATAGAAGATGAATTCGCTTTTCCTGCTTGCTGTTATATAAAATGTAGCGGTTGCGCTAATCGCCCCACTTTTTTAGCCAACTGCGGTTTATCTGGTTGCCACATTCCCTGTTGCTCTGCTGCTTGAGTTCACGACGTTTAGCAGCCCTTCAGCCGTATCTACCTTATGCTTGGTCAAGTTCTCGGTGGTCGCTACCTCATCATTCGACATCTCGGCGGCGGCGGTTTCGGCCAAACCTACTTGGCGCAAGACCAGCATTTGCCGGGAAATCCGGTTTGCGTCGTCAAACAGCTTAAGCCCAAAATTCGCGACCCACAGGCGTTGCAGACGGCTCGCCGTTTGTTCGATCGCGAAGCCGAAGCGCTCTACACGCTGGGCAGTCACGACCAAATCCCCCGCCTCTACGCTCACTTCGAGGAAAATCAGGAATTTTACCTGGTTCAAGAATTCATCGAAGGCCACATCTTGAGCAAAGAACTCAAGCGCGGTAGAGCATTTGAAGAAGCCGAAGTGATCGGCCTGCTGCAAGACATTCTCGCCACGCTGGAATTTGTCCATCAGCAGCAGGTGATTCACCGCGACATCAAGCCGTCGAACTTGATTCGCCGCCGCAGCGATCAAAAAATTGTGCTGATTGATTTTGGGTCGGTCAAGCAATTGAGCCAGTCCGTTGAACTGTTTTGACGACAATCCCTCGATCGATTCGATCGAAGCCGAAGACGAAACCTGCGAACTGTCTGCCGCCGACGAGGACGCACCCACCACGATCACAGTGGCGATCGGCTCCTACGGCTACATGCCCAACGAACAGATCGCCGGAAAGCCCCGCTTCAGCAGCGATGTTTACGCCGTCGGCATGGTCGGCATCCGCGCCCTGACCGGATTGCGCCCGACCGAACTGCGCGAAGATCCCCGCACGGGTGAAATTATCTGGCGCGACGAAGCCAAAGTCAGCACCGCTCTGGCCGACATCCTTGATGCAATGGTGTCTTACGACTATCGCAAGCGCTATCCGTCTGCCGTCGAAGCGATCGCCGCCCTCAGTCAGCTTACGGCTGCTTCGATCGAAGCTGGAGTCCTTCATCCGCCTGCCATGCCGATGAGCGAGAGCCATCAAGTTTGGCTAGAGCGAGCCGACGAACTGTTTGCCCAGCAGCGCTATCAGGACGCCGCAACTTACTACGGCAAAGTTCTTGACGCCTGCCCCAACGATTATGCCGTTTGGTTCAAGCAGGGCATGGCTTTGGAAAATCTGCACCGCCACGAAGCCGCCATCACCGCCTACGATCGCGTCATTGAAATTCAGCCCAACGACTACTTGGTCTGGTTCAAACGCGCCAAAGCGCTGGAAAATCTTCAGCAGCACACCGAAGCGATCGCCGCCTACGATCGCGTCATCGAAATTCAGCCGGATAACTACTGGGCATGGCACGATCGCGGGCGCGTCCTCGAACTGCTGGAGCGATATGAAGAAGCCGCCGCTTCCTATGAACGAGCGGTTCACCTGAAGCCAAGGTTTGAACTGGCGATCGAAAGCCGCAAGCGCGTTCTCAGTCAGCTTAAACGCGTCGATCGGCTGTACGATTTGCAGCACTATGAGGAAGCGATCGAGTCGTGCAACAAAGCGATTCGATCAAACCCTGACGACGGACTAGCGTGGCTGATGCGCGGCATGGCAATGGAAAATGCCGAACAGTACGAAGAAGCCGCCGCCTCATACAATCGCGTCGTCAAGCTTCAGCCGACCGATCATCTCGCCTGGTTCAAGCGCGGCGGCGTTCTGGAAAAGCTAGAGCGCTACAAGGAAGCGGCGATCGCCTACAACCAGGTGGTCAAACTTCAGCGCGAAAACTGCTGGGCATGGCACGATCGCGGGCGCGTCCTCGAAAAGCTGCAATGGTACGAAGAAGCCCTGGTTTCCTACGAAAAAGCCCTGCGCGTCCAGCCTGATTTTCCCGAAGCCCAAGCCGGACGACAACGGATGATGCTCCACCTGCTCCGCAGCCGCAGCGAAACTCCGACGACTTGATCGATCGTGGTTTAAGCCGTTCGCTGCGTTGGCAGTTTGGTTTTGCTAAATCCCCACTCGTGGGGGATTTTGAACGGGGCAGAAATTCTCCGCTTGCAATCCGACGTTCATCGCCTTATTATATGCATGATGCATACATACGATTTTACGAATGGATGTCGATCGATCGCTCAACCTCTTAGGCGCATTTGCGCTCAGTCTGACGGATGCAATGAGTGCGGCTATGACCGATGTGGGGCAGGGCGGCGAAACCTGTGCAGCGATCGTCTCTTTGGGAACTGAACCGGGAATTTCGATCAATCGGCTACGACAAATTCTTGGCCTGTCGCATCCGGGAACGGTTCGACTGGTCGATCGCCTCGTCGCGCAACACTTGGTCGAGCGGCGATCGGGCGCAGATGGTCGCACCGTCGCTTTATTTCTGACTTCAGCAGGAATCGATCGTCGTCAAGTGATTCTCGATCGGCGGCGATCGCAACTTCAGCTTGCCCTCAATTCACTTTCATCCGACGAACAGCATCAGCTAACAGTTTTGCTGGAAAAAATGCTGCCTCATCTGACAACCAGCGAACAAACTGCCGATGCAATTTGCCGATTGTGTGAGGAAGAAGTCTGTCCGGGCGATCGCTGTCCGGTCGAACAACAATATCGTCAAATGGTGAACCCATGAATTCAATTTTGATTGCCTTGAGCTACGCTTTTTGCTGGGGCGTGGGCACAACGCTAACCAAACTTGCACTTGCAGAAATTTCTGCAACAACGCTATTAGTGATTCAGCTTGTTTCAAGCGTTTTATTTTTGGCGATCGCTTGCTACATCACAACGCACAGGCTACCGTTTTCTTGGTCAGATCTCAAACAAGGAGTTGCCGGAGTTTTTGAACCTGCTTTAGCCTACATGGTCGGCATTTTTGGAGTCAATTTAACCACTGCCAGTAATGCCGTACTGATCGGTTCAAGCGAAGTCATACTAACCATTTTGATGGCAGCGATATTTCTGGGGGAACGGCTGACACGATCGAAACTCCTCCTCGCATTCATCAGCTTTTTAGGCGTTGCGCTGCTGGTGTGGAACAACGAGAAAGGCGCAATCGATTCTTCTTTGATTGGAAATTTACTGGTTTTAATTGGAACCGTATTTGCGGTTTGCTATGTGATGATGAGCAAAAAGCAAATTGAAACTGCTAATCCGCTTCAGCTTACTGCATCTCAGCAGTTTGTCGGTTTAATTGTAACCGTATTTTGCTTTGGAATTTTATCAATCATTAACCCAACCTACGAGGTGAACGCGATCGATGTTTCGCTTCCCTTTTGGCTGCTGGCGATCGGTTCTGGCATCATGCAGTATGCGATCGCATACCTACTTTACCTCACGGCTCTACAAAAGGTGCCCGCGAGCCAAGCCGCCTTTTATATTGCCTTAATTCCCATTTTTGGCGTTGCCAGTGCTGTTCTGCTTTTGGGCGAACAACCTAGCCTTGCTCAATACATTGGCGGCGCATTTGTGATTGTGTCATCCTACTGGGCAAATCGCCTTCAGCCCGCTTGAAGCAGATAGTTTCTTCCACACAACGCTTTCCATCACCGGACACAGATAACCTTTACAACCAACCAATAGCTTGGCTTTATTCTGGTGCATTGGAACTGCTAGGCTTTTCTATACAGCGGTTTCCGAGCTTTTTGCCTGCGTCTTGTCTTGATTATCTGTTTTATGTATGGCAAGTAAGGCTAACGCTATCAACTCTGGAATGAGTGCAGCAATTGCAGTCAGTTTTAGCGACCAAGTTTCAGATGGATTGAACAATCCTGCCAAACCACTCAAATGTGCAGAAAATATAATCAGTCGCATCAATGGCAACGCACACCAATAAAAGCGTCTTTACTACACTTCTATCAGCAAAAGCAACAATCACAGCAATCACAACATCCCTAACTGCCCAAACGCGCACAAGATATGGCATTTGGATGTTTGAATCAATGGATATATTCATCTGCTCCATCAACCACACTGGGTCAGCATAGCCAACAGCGCTGAGACTGAACCGAATCAGGCACATTACCCCTATCAATAAAGCGACATACCAAGCTTGACCTCTCATGTTTGCTCCTACAACTGAAATCTTTAGAAACCTTATGTAGAAACTAAGCTTATTAGTCGCTAAAGTAAAGTAGTTACCTTTTAGTAACTTCATAATTTCTCAGAAAGTGCCAGCACTTATGAAAGACTCAGTATGTACTTCCCTTGAAAAGCTGCTTAACCAAATTTCAGGACAGTGGACGATGTATATTTTGTGGATCTTAGATACCAATGGAGCTATGCGCTTTGGCGAGTTAAGACGCCAGGTTGATGGCATCTCCCCTAAAGTTTTGACACAGCGGCTAAGAATGTTGGAAGAGATTGGAATCGTCTATCGTCACTACAAGCCTACAGTTCCACCACAAGTTTCTTATGAATTGACTGAACGCGGTAAGGAGTTGTCTAAGCCGCTTTACAACCTCTGTGATCTAGCTTCACGCTGGTATAGTGATGAAATACCTCCAGCATCCCAGTATTAATTTGATAGATGCCGCAATATTGAGTTTTCGATTCAATTTTGCCTTCCAACCCATGAAGTTTTGCATAGCGATAGTTCAGCGATCGACTGCACGGTTGCAAGGGGAGACTGCTTACCATACCGATCGCGTGGAGTAGGCAATCTTACACGTTTGACCCCTCTTAAGTAGTATTTTCGTATTACTCGATCGCTGACCTGAGGCAGACGGCGATCGCCCCACTCCGCTTTGATAATTGAGATCAAAGCAGGATTAATAAGGGATTTACAAAATGTCGATCGAAGAACTGCGGAAAAGCGACATGATGGCGCATCTGCTAGATGCGCTCGATGAAGGCAAAGATATTGGTCACTATGGCCGCTTGACCTTTGCAATGATTGCTCGTCACTTTATGGACGATGATGCGCTGATTGAACATCTGCAACAAGACAAAGACTTCAGCGAAGTGGAAGCAAAAGCGCTCGTCAAGCAGGTGGAAGGAAAGGACTACAATCCGCCGAAGCGCGATCGCATTTTGGATTGGCAAAGTCAGCAGGAATTTCCGATTTGTCCGAATGCTGATGACCCCGATTCTTGTAACGTTTATCGCGATCTAAAATTTCCCGATCACGTCTATGAACACATTTCTAGCTATTACGAACACAAAGTTTAATCGATGAGTTGAGAGGAAGGCGTGATCGATCGCGCCTTTTTTATGCGGTCAACAAACAATCCTGGATATCTTTGAGCGTGATGTAATCTTTTGGTTTTGCCAAAGAACGATTGGCAAGAATTTGCATCCGTGAATTCAGATTGCCCAAATCGGAAACCACTAAGACTGCTTCGTGAAAGTCTTCTTGAGCGGTGTAGCTGCTGACGGTGACGAGTGTGCGGAACTGAGCGGCGATCGCGGCCACCAAACCATTGCGTGAATCTTCAATGACTAAAGTATCTTCAGACGATAAATCTAACCGTTCTTTTGCCAGCAAGTAGATATCTGGAGCGGGTTTTTTGTGCGGCACAATGTCGCCTGCAAAAATGTGAAACTTCGCCGCCTGTTTGTGACCAACCACGTATTCTAGAACAGCACGAACTGAAGATTCGGCGGAAGTGGAAGCGACAACAAGTGTCCAATCGGCGGCGATCGCTGCTTCCACCAATCGAGCGATCCCCGGACGAGCAGGCAACTTTCCGCCCTGCACCATTTCCTGATAGACCGCACTTTTGTAGCGATGCCACTGGGCGATCAGTTGCTGTTGCTCATCCGGGTCAGTTGGCAGTTTGGCTGCTGCGATCAATTCGGGCGTCAGGAGACTTGCCATTCGTTCTTTGCCGCCGCCGATCGCCAACTTTTCCGCATAGTCGGCCTGCGACCACTGCACGGGTAATCCGAAATGTTGAAAGGTTTGATTAAAAGCGGGCAAATGTCCGTCGCGCTCGGTGTCAGCGAGAACACCATCACAGTCAAAAATAATTGCGCTCATCCGGTTTTCAGCGAATTGGAATCGATCGCTATTCAACCACTTTGCGGAGGGCGTTGCGGGCGATCGCAGCAATGTACAGCGAAGCGGCGATCGTGGCGACTAATCCCAAAATGTATAGGGCAGTTTCGATCGGCGTTTTGGTGCGGGTGGCTGCGCCGGAAAACAAAGCGGCCAAGTTGCCAAACAGTGTGCCAATGTAGACATACATGAGCGTTCCGGGGATCATGCCGATCGCGCCCAGCGCATAATCGCGCAGCGAAACCTGCGTGATGCCATAAGCATAATTTTGCAGCACGAAGGGGAAGACGGGCGAGAGGCGCGTCAGCAAAACGATTTTTAGTCCTTCTGCCCCGACTGCCCGATCGATCGCTTGAAAGGTCAGATTTTGGGCAATCCGATCGGCCACCCAGCCGCGAGCCAGATAGCGCCCGATCAGGAAGGCGGCGATCGATCCCAAGGTCGCACCGACAAAAACGACAGCCGAGCCGAGCCACCAGCCGTAAACTGCGCCTGCACCCAACGTTAAGAAAAAGCTGGGGAAGCATACGATCGTCGCCACGATGTACAAGCCCACGAAGGCGATCGCGCCCCATGCGCCGAGGCCGTCAATCCAAACGAGTGCGGATTCGAGCAGAGCAGCAGGTGCAGTCATGGTGAAGAAAAAGGTTACGAGCGTGATTCTAAGCGATCGACTTGGTGAACTGAAAACGGTGAACTGAAGGGCGCGATCGCGTCATAATGAATCTGTGAAGGTTGTGAAGACGCATGAAACGATTTGCCACGATTCGATCGATCCTCCTGCTGATGTTCTGCTGGCTGCTCTGGGTTCCGTCTGCGTGGGCGGCGAGTGCAGAACTAAGCTGGTCGGATGCGCCTGCGGCAGATTCGTCCAGCTTTCAAAAGGTGACGGCTCCGCAAACTTGGCAGTTTCCGCAGGATTTGGCCCGCATGAGGGCTATCAGACCGAATGGTGGTACTACACGGGAAACTTGCAGACGGCAGAAGGTCGCCCGTTTGGGTTTCAGCTAACGTTCTTTCGGCAGGCCATTTCGCCCGAAGCGCAATCGATCGCCAACTCGTCACACTGGCGCGGCAACCAAATCTACTCGGCGCACTTCACCCTCAGCGACATTGCCGAAAAGCAGTTTTATCCCTATGAGCGCTTCAGTCGCGGACGGATTAATCTGGCGGGAGCCGAAACCGATCCCTATCAGGTTTGGCTGGAAGACTGGTCAGCGATCGAAACTGTCCCAAATCAGGTGCGATTGCAGGCCAAGAGCGACCAAACCGCGATCGATCTGACCGTGACACAAACTCGTCCGCCCGTTTTGCAGGGCGATTCTGGCTACAGCGTCAAAGGCCTGGAACCGGGAAACGCCTCGTACTACTATTCGCTGGTGCAGCAGCCGACGGCGGGAACCGTGACGATCGGAAATCAAACCTACGAAGTCACGGGCATCACCTGGAAAGACCACGAATATTCAACCAGTGCGCTGACAGCCGGGACGGTCGGCTGGGACTGGTTTTCGATGCAGTTTGAAAACGGCGCGGCCTTGATGCTGTATCTGCTTCGGCACGATGACGGCTCGATCGAATCAACGTCGGCAGGCAAGTTTATTCTGCCGGACGGCACGACCGAAACGATCGCCAAAGACGACTGGAATATCCGCGTCCTCGACACCTGGAAAAGTTCGAGCAGCAAAGCCACTTATCCGGCAAAGTGGGCGATCGATCTGCCCAAGCTCGATCTGTCGCTGACGGCTCAAGCCCTGATGCCGAATCAAGAACTGAACACGGCAACGGCGACTTATTGGGAAGGCGCAGTCGGCTTGAAGGAAGCTGGCAGGATCAGCCGCTTCGCGGTCAAGGCTATGTGGAATTAACGGGATACGCCGATCGCCTCGATTCCCTACTGGCCGATCGAACGCCCTAATC
>JAAUTJ010000130.1 GCA_012031475.1 Leptolyngbyaceae cyanobacterium SM1_3_5
TCCAGCGACGACGAGCCTCTGCTCGGTTCCACCGGCAACAGCCGATTCATCCCAAGTAAATCGAACGTTTCCTTCTTCGCGATCGATCGATCGATCGTCACCTCCCCACAGCCCAAATCCGACTGCTCCAGAGCGACCTGCGCCGCTTCTGCATCCATCTGGGCAACGGTAAACGCAATGTCTCGCGTCGCCGTGCCATCCACCAGCCGACAGCGCTGCGACTGAATAATCATATCCACGCTGATGTTGCGAGATGCCAGCAGCCGAAAAATCCGCGCCGCCATGCCCGGTCGATCGGGCACATGCCGAATTGCTAGCCGCGCCTGATTGAGATCTAGGGCTGCACCGCGCACCGGAGGCAAATCTTCCGCCGCCTGACGCGGAGCCGCTTCCAGACGCACAGGCGAACTGCTGATGTTGAACGCTTGACACAGTGCGGCGATCGCTCGGTCACAATCCTCGATCGCGATCGCACAGCTTACCTTCACTTCCGAAGTCGAAATCATCTGAATATTTACGCCCGCATTCGCCAGCGTCGAAAACATTTCCGCCGCCACGCCCGGACGCCCAATCATGCCCGCGCCCGCCACGCTCACCTTTGCCATCCGCCGTTCAATCAGCACTTCCGCTTCATTCGCTGCCATCGCCGCCGATCGCAAAGCGGGAGCGATCGCTTCTGCCACCGCTTCCGCCCGCGTCAGCGATGCCTGCACGACCGTAAAGGCAATGTCGTTCGTGTTGCCTTCGTGAATCGACTGAATGATCAAATCCACATCCAAATCTTGCAGGGCAATTTCGCCAAACAGCCGCGCTGCGACACCGGGGCGATCGGGGACGCGCAGGAGAGCGACCTTCGCCTGATCCGTATCAAACTCCACCGCATCAACCGGATGCGCGATTTCCAAGCCTTCCAGCGGGCGCGGCTGCGGAACTGGCGAGACAACTTTTGTACCGGGGTCGTCTGTCCAACTCGATCGCACAACCAGCGTCACGCCATAGTTACGGGCAATCTCGACCGATCGCGGATGCAGCACTTTTGCGCCCAAGCTGGCAAGCTCCAGCATTTCGTCTGAAGTGATTTCGCTCATCAGTTGCGCGTCAGGAACCAGTCGCGGATCAGCCGTGAGAATACCGGGAACATCTGTGTAAATCTCGCATTTCTCCGCCCGCAACGCGGCTGCCAGAGCGACTGCCGAAGTATCCGATCCGCCGCGTCCCAGCGTGGTAATTTCCAGATCGCTGCTGCTGGCGATGCCCTGAAAGCCTGCCACCACAACGACTTCACCGCGATCGAGATGTCGCGCAATCCGATCGGTTTCAATACTCAAAATCCGAGCGCGAGTGTGTTCCGCCTCCGTCACGATGCCAACTTGCGCCCCGGTGAGCGAAACGGCGGGCTGTCCCAATTCCTGCAAGGCCATACTCAGCAGGGCGATCGACACCTGTTCCCCGGTCGAAAGCAGCATATCCATTTCGCGGCGGCTGGGATTGGTGGAAATTTCGGTTGCCAGCTTCACCAAGCCATCTGTCGTTTTGCCCATTGCCGACACAACTACGACGATCGCATGTCCCGCCCGCGCCGCCTGCGCCACTCGCGCCGCCACTGCCTGAATTCGCTCGACCGAGCCGACCGAAGTTCCCCCGTACTTTTGAACAATCAGCGCCATAAGTTCCAACTTCCCGCGCTCCCTGAGCGATCGAGGTGGTGCTGCTAGGGAACCGGAGTCACTAATAAATTATCTCCATCAACTTAACAGACTCCCGCTACTGTGAAACAAGAATCTTGAGAGCGCTGCAACAAATCGAACTACTGCACATCCGGCAAATCCTGGACAAGACTTTTGAGCGATCGCGTCGGATTTGCCTGCACACGGCGCGGCGGCAGTGCTGCATCAGGTGCAGGTGGAGCAGCGGGAACCGGAGGAACAGCAAGACTATTGATCTGCACAAAACTGGGCGTGAACAGGAAAACTGTTTCGCCAATCCGCTCTTGATGGCCGTCGATCGCATATGCGCCGCCTGCAACAAAATCGACACAGCGCTGAGCCGTGTCTGCATCCATCAAATTCAAATTGAGAATGACCGATTTGCGCTCTTTCAACGCCGTCACAACCGGAGGAATTTCTTCAAACGATCGCGGCTCCAGCACAATCATTTCGCTGTGTAGATTCCCCCAGTTTGGCATTCCCACCACATTACTGGAGCGAGACGAGTCAGCCCACTCCGGTGTTGGGCTGGAGTTGTCCTCGTACTCTAGTTCGTCTACTGATTCGTTGAAGCCGATCGCGTCCCAAATGCGTTGAAAAATACTCATCGCCGTACCGACCTAGTGCATTTGTTCTATCATCATATAGAAAATGAAATTCAGCAACACTTCCAACCGGAAGCAATCTGACTTTCAGTTCTCCAAGTCTATCGGTGAAGTGGTTGCTTTGATTAATTTTCACAGCAAATGTTTCACCTTTTTTATTATAAATCTCCAAAACATCAAAAATAAAATTGAAGCGATCGCTGCATCAATTAGGCGTAGCGATCGCCTCTTTTCAACTATTTGCCGATCGACAAATAGCGCACCAGCAGACTAATCACATCGCCCGGATCGGGAACGATGTTCAGCGGTTCGTTGAGGGTGAGCGGTCGCGCCCATTCGATTGCCTGCGCGTAGCCTGCTTGATCCAAACGGCGCGTCGTGAACTCGACAATTTCCGGCGTTCCAATCAAGATATGTTTGATCGGAGTGCGTTTGTCGCCTTGGATTTTGACTGTGGAACGAATTTCCGGCGTAGGCGAATCGGGACGCTCGATCGAGCGCGAATCTTCGGTATTCATGAGTTGGGTTTTCCTGTGTTAGTTGGGCGGAAAACCCAAAAATCTAGCCGCCCCCAAGCAGAAGTCAAACGCGATCGGGGCGGCAGGGAGTAAAATTTCCCTAGCCCGCCACAACTGGGCGTTTCAGTTTGACGGGTCAGCGGCTGGATGTTGCTCGAACAACGCCAGTCGCGACGGCTAAACTTTCGGGCTTAACGCTGCAAATGAGCAGCATTGAAGAGAAACGTTAGCGGATTTTTTCAGGGAAGTCAATAGGGGGCGATCGAGCAGTTGGGTAAATTCGATAAGAGAATGGGCGATACTTCCAGCAGTTGAAGGCTAAGGTATCTTAAAGACAGCTAAGCTACTTGCAAAACACTCATGAAATACTACCCACCGAAACATAGGCAAGAAGGATTTCATTGTCCACACTGTAGAGTTTATGCATCTCAAAAATGGTTGAGAGTTCTTTCTGGTCTATCACAAGACAACTTGAAGAAAGATGAGCGATTTGATATCTGTATATGTAGTCATTGTCAGCAGAAATCGTATTGGTATAAGCAACATCTCATTGACCCTTCAGAAGTACCATTAGCTCCACCTCATGAAGATTTGCCAGAAGACTGCAAATTGGATTACGAAGAAGCACGTAATATTTTTACTGCTTCTCCTAGAGCCTCGGCTGCATTACTAAGATTATGTGTTCAAAAGCTTCTTCTGCATCTAGGAGGTAGCGGAAAAAATATTAACGCTGACGTCAAAGAACTTGTAGAAAAGGGTCTTCCTGTTTTAGTTCAACAAGCGCTTGATTATTGCAGAGTTATTGGGAACAACTCCGTTCACCCTGGCGAGATCAATATTAATGATTCTCCCGATGTAGCCGCTAGCCTTTTCGACATGATCAACTTCATTGTTGAAGATAGAATCACAAGACCTAATCAGATTCAAGCTTTCTATAATCGCCTTCCAGAAAATGCCAGAAATGCAATTCAGAAACGAGATGATACCTCCGACTCAGCCTAGCTGTCATGTTTTACTAGAACCAACTATATGAGCTAGAAATGATTACGGCTTTCAATCAGCCATCATCATTGATTCACGAAATCCAGCTTGAAAAAGTGGGTGAGTGGAATTTGTTTAAGTTCAGTGACGCGCTTCAGCTGCGGATGGAGAGTCTTTTAGAAAAGAAAAAGGCTGACCAAATCACGCCAGATGAAATCGCAGAGCTAGGTGCGATTGCAGAGTTAGATCGCATTTTTACTCATATTAATGCGATGCTGGCTGCCCAAAATGCCGATCGTTGAACGCCCTTAAACAGCGCGATCTTACTACAATAAAGACACTGCATTGAGAATGCTCATTATGACTGCGAAAGAACAACTTCTTCAAGAGATTGAGCAAGCACCAGAAGAATTGATTGAAGCAATTCTGAAACTGTTGCGATCGATCAAGGCGCGATCGAATTGGCAACCTTCCACTACTGTTTCTGCTCCTGAATCTAGTAATTCTCTACAAGATCTTTTCAACGAGTTCGATCAATTTGCTCAGAGCATTCCTTCTGAGGAACTTGTTAATTTACACACTGACAGCGCAGAACAGCACGATCACTATCTTTATGGAACTGTGAAAAGACCTGAATGAGGCTTGTTTTTGTCGATACCTTTTATTGGATAGCGCTTGCTAACCCGCAAGATAATTGGCATCGCCGCGCTAGAGATGCTTACTCGTTGTTGATGCAATCCAAGCTGATTACAACAGATGAGGTGCTGATTGAATTTCTGAATTATTTTTCGACTGCTGGTAGCTATACCCGCGCTGGCATATTTCAACGAGTACAAAGCATTCTGCAAAATGAACGGATTGAAGTGATTCCCCAAACGCACGAATCTTTCTTAGCCGGACTCAGTTTATATTCTCAACGCTTTGATAAAGGCTATAGCCTGACAGACTGTATTTCAATGCATACGATGCGTCAACGGCAGATCGTAGATGTTTTGACACACGATCGCCACTTCACTCAAGAAGGGTTTTCCATTCTGCTGGCCGATTGAAGCGTTTTGTAAGCAATCGCTCTCTCCCAATTTCCAAAGTGCGATCGCGCATTTTGAGACAAGAGATGAGCGATCGCGCCTAAATATATCGAACTTGATTTTGCATTTCGTCCGCAGTGACTTGATTGAGAATGGCAAGTAGTCGCTGTGCAATTTCTTGAGGAGAACGACGAACGGCAAAAATCACTCCACAGTGCATCTGCTCTGAATCAAAATAACGCTGTACAAGTTCTTCAAAATCAGTTCGATTTGTGAGTAACCAGCGTCCTCTCTTGACTAATAGCGTAGGCGAACTGCTCTGCATCAGTTGCATGAAGCTGTTCTGCATCTCGTGCGGTGATGACATCAAAGCCTCTCGATCGAAGCAAATCTGCTATCAAAACATTGACATCTTCATCTAAACACAAACAGATAAATAAACTGCTCACAAATCTCGAACCAACGGATCAATGAGTTGATCAGGAATGCGGTTGCGCTCAATATATTGATTAATTTCGTCCTGGTGATCGCTGTAGTAGGTTAATGCTCCAAAAACTTGTCCTAATGTCAGATGAGGCATTCCTTTTGGGATTTCTTCTGGTGCGGTTCCCATTCGCCAAGTTTCAACGATCGCCCTAACAGGTGTACGAGTTCCTTGAATAATCGGTTCTCCATGTGAAATTTCATCATCCCGTACCACGTAAAGATATTCCGTCACTTGAACCATGATCTTCTCTTAAGTCGGGCATTTTCCATTGTATTGTTCATCTAGATTGTCTCAGTGCCCTTCACCCATCCTTAACCTCAAACCTCCTGCAAATCCTGCAAGACTTCGCTAGACTAGTCATCTTGTAAAGATTTTTGAGGCAACTCTTGATGGAAAAAAGCGGTGCAGCAGTGCAGGCACAAAACGGGCTAGTCCGATCCGGAACGGATCCGCTTCGCGGGTCGCCCGCCGTTCAACCCAAATGGACGATCGAGCAGAGTGAAGAACTCTATCGGATCAATGGTTGGGGTGAGCCGTACTTTGCGATTAACGCGGTTGGGCATGTCACCGTTTCACCGCAGGGCGATCGCGGCGGATCGATCGATTTGTTTGAACTGGTGAATGCTCTGCGGCAGCGCAACTTGAATTTGCCGCTGCTGATTCGCTTTTCTGACATTTTGGAAAATCGGCTGGAGCGCTTGAACGCCTGCTTCAGTCGCGCCATTACGCGCTACAGCTATCCCGGCGTGTATCGCGGCGTGTTTCCCGTCAAGACGAATCAGCAGCGGCATCTGGTCGAAGATTTGGTGCGCTTTGGCAAGCCGCATCAGTTCGGACTCGAAGCCGGATCGAAGCCGGAGTTGCTGATCGCGCTCGCCACGCTGAGAACGCCCGGAGCCTTGCTGGTTTGCAACGGCTACAAAGACCGCGAATATATCGAAACGGCGATGCTGGCGCAGCGGCTTGGACATACGCCGATTATCGTGCTGGAGCAGATTGAAGAAGTTGACTTGGTAATTGCGGCGAGTCAAAAGCTTGATATTCAGCCGATTTTGGGCGTCCGGGCAAAACTGAGCAGCAAGGGAACCGGACGCTTTGGCACGTCAGCAGGCGATCGCGCCAAGTTTGGCCTGACGATTCCCGAAATTATTCAGGCGATCGATCGTTTGCGGGATGCCGGACTGCTTGATTCGCTTCAGCTTTTGCACTATCACATCGGCACGCAGATCTGCGCGATCGGCGTGATCAAAGATGCGATTCGCGAAGCCAGCCAGATCTACGTGGAACTAGCGAGACTGGGCGCGAACATGAAATATCTGGACGTGGGCGGCGGCTTGGCGGTCGATTATGACGGTTCCAAGACGAACTTTCACGCCTCGAAAAACTACAGTATGCAGAACTACGCCTACGACATCGTGGCCGAGATCAAAGAAGCCTGTGAGGAACGGCAGGTAGCTGCGCCCACGATCGTCACCGAAAGCGGCACTGCCCTCGCCGCCCATCAGTCCGTCTTGATTTTCGACGTGTTGGGAACGAGCGAAGTCCCGTCTGAAGTGCCCGAACCGCTGCAAGAAAAAGAGCATCTGATCATCCGCAATTTGTCCGAGACGTATGAATCGATCGACGCTGAAAATTATCAGGAAGCCTTCCACGACGCCGCTCAATTCAAAGAAGAAGCAATTAGCCTGTTCAATTTTGGCTATCTGAGTTTGGCGGAACGTGCGAGAGCAGAAAGATTGTATTGGGCTTGCTGTCGGAAAATTTTGGCGATCGCTCGTCAGCAAGACTACGTGCCGGACGACTTGGAAGACCTCGAAAAGATCATGGCCTCGATCTACTACATCAATCTTTCGGTCTTTCAATCTGCACCGGATAGCTGGGCGATCGATCAGCTTTTCCCAATCATGCCGATCCATCGATTGGACGAAGAACCGACCGAGCGCGGCACACTCGCAGACCTGACCTGCGACAGCGACGGCAAAATTGATCAGTTTATCGACCTGCGCGACGTGAAATCCGTTCTGGAACTGCACTCGTTGAAGCAATCCCACGAACCCTACTACCTCGGACTCTTTCTCTGCGGCGCGTACCAGGAAACGATGGGCAATCTGCACAATCTGTTTGGCGATACGAATACGGTTCACATCAAGCTGACGCCGAAGGGCTATCAGATTGAGCATGTGGTGAAGGGCGACACGATGACCGAGGTGTTTGAGCTATGTGCAGTACGACGCGGAAGATCTGATCGAGCAGATGCGCCGTCAGACGGAGCAGGCGTTGCAGGATAAGCAAATCAAGCTGCCGGAAGCGCAACTGCTGTTGCAGAATTATGAGCGATCGCTCCGCCGCTATACCTACCTGTCTAGCGGAGATTGATCGCTGTTTGGGCTGACACACTCAAAGCCAGGAAATCAATTTCCTGGCTCAAAGCTGAAGTCCCAAAACGGACTGGAGATCGCTCTGCTAACCCGTTTGAACGGGTTTTGCTTTCAGCCGGAAATTGATTTCACGGCGGCTGACCTAAACGCGCAGGCCGACCATTTTTTCGACCGCTTCGATAATTTGCTGCGGCTGTACGATCGTCAGATTTTCCAGTTTGCCGTTGTAGGGCGTGGGAATGTCTTGCGAGGCGAGGCGGAGGACGGGGGCGTCAAGTTCATCAAAGAGGCGATCGTTAATCGAGGCGGTCAGTTCTGCGCCGATGCCGCCTGTCTTCATGCATTCTTCGACGATGATGACGCGATGGGTTTTGCGAATCGAAGCGCCGATCGTTTCAAAGTCCAGCGGTTTCAAAGAAATGAGATCGATTACTTCAGGGTCGAAGCCCTGCTGCTCCAGCGGTTTGACCGCCTGCATGACGTGATGCCGCATTCGGGAGTAGGTCAAAATTGTGACATCTTTGCCCGATCGCACCACTTCCGCCTTATCGAGCGGCACGAGGTATTCTTCTTCGGGCAAATCCTCTTTTAGGTTGTAGAGCAAGACATGCTCGAAAAACAAAACCGGATTGTTGTCGCGAATCGCGGATTTCAGCAGTCCTTTGGCGTTGTAGGGCGTTGAGCAGGCAACGAGCTTCAGTCCGGGAACGCCCTGAAAATAGGCTTCGAGCCGCTGCGAGTGTTCCGCGCCCAACTGCCGCCCAACTCCACCGGGGCCGCGAATCACCATCGGAATTTTGAAGTTGCCGCCCGATGTGTAGCGCAGCATTCCGGCGTTGTTGGCAATCTGGTTGAAGGCCAAGAGCAAAAAGCCCATGTTCATGCCTTCGATGATCGGACGCAGACCCATCATTGCCGCGCCGACGGCCATTCCGGTGAAGCTGTTTTCCGCGATCGGCGTGTCCAGAACGCGCAGTTCGCCGTACTTTTTGTATAGATCTTTGGTGACTTTGTAGGAGCCGCCGTAGTGACCGACATCTTCCCCCAGTACAAACACCGAAGAGTCACGCGCCATTTCTTCATCGATCGCTTCGCGCAAAGCGTTAAACAAAAGGGTTTCTGCCATTACTGAGGTTGGAAAAGATGTGCAGTTCAATCACAGATCTTAACCTTTAGACGGACGGCTTTTGTCAAGTTCGCTGCGGATTTCGATCGATCCGGCAATCGTGTCAAGCTTTCCAGACGCGATCGCCACACGGATTTGGCAAGGTTATAATTTTTGCATCTCAACAAATCTCAATCTTTGGGCAGCGGGTATGAGGAGTCGATCGTGGTGGTTCGCGAAGCTGAATAGCGGCATTGGGCGGATGGTGATTCTTGCGGTTGCCGCGCTCGCGCTCGCGTTTTTTGCCAGTAAAACTGGAGCGAGCCAAATTTATAGCGGCCTGACGCGATCGCCAGATCAGCAAAGCTGGCCGACCCGTTCCGCCCTTTCCCAACCCAAGCAAACCGCTCCCAGTCCTACCGCTACACCGCCTACAATTCCGGCTCCGCGCCAAGAACGCGCCACTGTTGACCCGTCCAACTATGGCCCCCGATTCGCCACCGACATCAACGGCAATCCCGTAAACAATCCGCTGATCGTGGTGATCCATGAGACAGTCGGTTCGGCACAAAGCGCCATCAATACCTTTCAAACGCCCCATCCAAACGACGCCGATCAGGTCAGCTATCACAGCCTGATTCGGCGCGACGGCTCGATCGTCTACCTGGTGCCGCCAGAAATGCGAGCCTTTGGAGCCGGAAACTCGGTTTTTGTCGGGGCAAACGGCGCGGAAACCGTACGTCTGTTAGCAGGCTTTCCGCCCTCGGTCAACAATTTCGCTATCACACCTCGCTGGAAACGCCATCCGATGGTCGCGGCAATCAGCGATCGCACAGCGGCTACACGGACGCCCAATATCGCTCGCTCGCGTGGCTCATCGCTCAAACTCGTGTCCCCACCGATCGAATTACGACCCATCGCGTTGTCGATCGATCGGGCACA
>JAAUTJ010000131.1 GCA_012031475.1 Leptolyngbyaceae cyanobacterium SM1_3_5
GCAATCGTGGGTAGACGGCTCATCGGAGGGGAGAACAACTCGACTCAACTAAGCTTAAAATCGAGTTCTGACCGACCCCCTGCATCCTTTAGATTCTCTTCACAAATCAGCTCTAAGAATCGAAACCAATCTTGAAGAACATCCGCAAATACAGCGTCATCATTAAAGTTAGCAGTAACTAATGATACTTCATCCAACATGTCTAGCGGTTGAGCCATGATTCTTGTCAAGCTTATCTGAACTGTGAAAGTCTGGACTGTGAGAGCAGCAAATTCAAGCTCAATACTAATCAAATCTTCTCTTGACTCCGTAATAATCGCAGAACTTCACCGAAGTTTTACAAAAAAATCAAGGTAGTGGTATTCCGTAAAGGGTAGAGAAAAAAGCTTAATTTCTGGAAGCCTGATTCGGCAAAGCTGCTAAAGATGGTGATTATTCTCTGTCCTTTAACTTCACGCCGTAAGTCCCGCGCTGTCCCCGTACTCTTCAGCATCGGGAGATCAGGCGGCGATCGTAGGGAGCAATAAATTTGCTGCTTCAAAACGGCTAGAACCTCGACACAGAAGGAGTTTTGAGCTATGCAAACCCTCTCGCTGCGGAGCGCGTAGGATTAGTTTCACAACTCCAGCGGTTCATAATCAAACTGGGTGTGCGATCGCGGCGATTTTTCGCAATACTGAATGGAGGCTTGATCCCAGAGGTTTGTTATGCTGCCTGCCAGTGAAGAATTAGTAGCCCTGTGTCGATCGCAGGTCGCGCTTCTCACCGAAGTGGGCGCAGCCCTCAGCATCGTCTACCTCAGCGAAAAATTTGGCAGCACACACGACAAGCTTGTGCCGATCACGGCGTATCCTGAAGCGGCGGCAACCTGGGAGCCTGAGCAGGTTCTAGCCCTTTTGTCGCGATCGCTCGATGTTGCTTCGCGCCGCCTGCCCGGACAGGTAGACTCGATCGAATCGCAGCCCGTCTTGCTAAGCGAGGAAGCGATCGCCCGCCAGCAGATGATTTTGCCGCTCGTCCATGACGAAATCGTGATGGGTTTGCTCGTCACCGCCCGCATCGATCGCCCCTGGAGCGCTCAAGAAACCGTTGAGATTGAGCAGATCGCCCAGACGATCGCGATCGCCTCAATCATGGATCAGCGGACGCAGTGGGCAGAAGAAGATTTGGCGCAGCAGCGACAGTTGCAGGCCAGACAGCACGAAGTTTTGACGATTTGCTGCATCAGTTTCGCAATCCGCTGACCGCCTTGCGGACGTTTGGCAAACTCTTGGTGCGCCGATTGCGGCCTGAAGATGCCAACAGCGAAGTCGCATCGGGAATTGTGCGCGAAAGCGATCGCCTCCAGGAATTGCTCAAGCAGTTCGACGCGGCGATCGATCTGGGCAGGGCGGATGTTCTACCGGATGCGCCCGCCCAACTGCCCGGACAAGCACAGCCCGCCTTGCCGCCCAGCCTTTTAACCGGAACGCCGCTGAAGCTGGAATCCCACGAAATTGTCGCAGTTCTCGATCCGCTGCTGATGTCCGCAGAAGCGATCGCCCAAGACCGCCAGTTGACTCTGCGCGTCGATTTGCCCTTGCGCGTTCCGCCGATCGTTGCTGACCTGAAAGCCCTGCGTGAAGTGCTGAACAATCTGCTGGATAACGCCCTCAAGTACACCCCGACTGGCGGCACAATCTCGGTTCGCGCCGGATTGCAGTACACCACGCAGCACGGCAGAAAGCAGGGCGTGGCGATCGCGGATACTGGTCCTGGCATTCCTACCGCCGATCGATCGCATCTGTTTGAGCGACATTATCGCGGCGTCCAGGCAGCAGGCGAAATTCCCGGAACGGGGTTGGGGTTGGCGATCGCTCGCGATTTGATTCAGCAGATGCAAGGGGAAATTCAAATCTTCAGTCCCGCTCAAGACAGCGGGCTGATCGATCTGCTGCCGCCCAGCGATGCACCGGGGACGGTCTTTATTGTTTGGCTGCCAGAGCAGCATTGGGTGAATTCGATCGCCTAGCGCGTGGTTGCAACCGTCCGATCGCTTCCCTGTGGTTTTGCCCCCTGAATCCCCCAGGGCTGTCTCATTTTCGCTGAAGAATCTTCAGAAGTTCGATCGCTGCGTTGAACCCGGACATTGAAACAGCCCTGCCCAAGCTGGGGGATGCAGGGGCAAGACTCGATCGCAACGCAGCAAAATCGGCTTCAGAACTGGCACTAGCCTACGCCTGCAAAAACGCCACAAGCTGCTCTAGCTTTGTCCAGCCCGCGCCCGATCGCAACACGTCTTTTGCCAGCGTCACGCCCGCTGCATAGGTCGCCGGATCGCGGGGATCGCCCGTCACCACTCCGCCCACCATCAGCGCCAGCGCAGCATTCAGGGCAACGACTTCTTGCTGAGCGGTTGTGCCGCTGCCTTGCAGGAGCGATCGCAAAATTTCGGCATTTTCCTCCGCTTCGCCGCCGCGCAAAGCACTCGTGGGAGCGGAAGTCAGCCCGATCGACTGAGGATCGATCGCCAGGGTTTGCACCTGTCCGTCCGTGAGAACGGCCAGATCGGTCGGGGCGGCGAGTCCGGCTTCGTCCAGCTTTTCGCGTCCGTGCAGGACAATGGCGCGATCGCGTCCCAAAAGCTGTAGCGCTGCCGCGACCGTTTCCACAAGGGCAGAATCGAACACGCCCATCACCTGCCCTGTGATCGGCAGCGGATTGACCAGCGGTCCCAGCAGGTTAAACACGGTGCGGACTTTCAAAGTGCGGCGAATTGGCGCGACCGACTTCATGGCCGGATGCCAGCCCGGAGCAAACAAAAAGGTAATCCCGACTTCGGGCAAAGCGGCACGGATGCGATCGGGATCAGCCGCCAAATTGATCCCCAACGCTTCGAGAACATCTGCCGACCCGACCTTGCTCGATGCGGCTCGATTGCCGTGTTTCGCGACGGGAAGGCCAGCAGCAGCAGCCACAAACGCCACAGTCGTCGAAATGTTGAACGTCGATGCGCCATCGCCGCCCGTCCCGCAGGTGTCGATCAGCGGGGTGGGAAAGTCGATCGCCGCCAAGCTGCTGCTCACTGATTGCGCTTGCAAAACGATCGCCATGCCTGCCAGTTCGCTGGCCGAAACGCCTTTAGCCTGAATTGCCGTCAAAATTGCGCCCGACAAAATTGGCGGAATCGATTCCATCAGCCAGCCGCGCATCAAGTCTGCCGCCTGCTCGATCGACAGCGATTTGCGATCGAGCAGTTGTTGCAAGAGAGCGACCAGTCGAGTTCAGCAGCGCAAGCACGAAGAATTGCTCATGGCGGGCGATCGTTCAAATAACGATCTTCTATTCTTGCCCAATTGCCTGCCGTTAGGAAGAGGTTGCGGCAATTAAGCAATCTTTAAGCGCGTAAACCACTCGGTCTTGCTGCTCGATCGACAGTTCTGGAAACATCGGCAGTGAAAGCACTTCCCGCGCCATCTGTTCCGCGATCGGAAGCTGCACCTGAGCATAATCCTTGGCGTACACGGGCTGACGATGCAGCGGAATCGGATAGTACAGCATGGTGTTCACGCCCTGCTGCTGAAGCTGCGATCGCACCGCATCGCGATTTTGCAGCCGAATCGTGTACTGATGCCAAACGGTTTTTCCACCGGGGATCGGACGGGGTGCAGTGATCCCCGGAATTCGATCGAACAGGGCAGTGTAGCGATCGGCCAGAACTTGCCGCTGTTCGTTCCAGGTATCGAGATGGCGCAGCTTGATTTGCAAAATCGCCGCTTGCACGGCATCCAGCCGACTGGTCAGGCCGATATCTTCATGAATGTAGCGTTCGCGTTCGCCGTGTGTGCGGAGCGATCGCACCTTTTCGGCAAGCTGGCGATCGCTGGTCGTCACCGCGCCACCATCGCCACACGCGCCCAGATTTTTGGTCGGATAGAAGCTGTAGCAGCCAATCTGCCCGATGCTGCCGACTTTTTGACCGTTCCATTCCGCTCCCGCTGCCTGAGCGCAATCTTCGATCACGGAGAGATTGTGGGACTGAGCGATCGCCATCAGGCGCGTCATGTCCACAGGCTGACCGAACAAATGCACAGGCACGATCGCCTTGGTGCGTGGCGTAATTGCGGCTTCAATCCAGTTCAAATCCAGATTGAACGTTTCTGGCTCAATATCGACAAAAACTGGCGTTGCGCCAACCGCCGTAATCACTTCTGCCGTTGCAAAAAACGTAAACGGCGTGGTGATCACTTCGTCTCCAGCGCCAACGCCCAACGCCCGCAGCGCCAAAAACAAAGCATCGGTTCCAGAATTGCAGGAGACACATTCCGCCGTGCCGATGTACTGCGCGAACTGAGTCTCAAAACTTTGTACGATCGGACCGTTCACATACTGCGCTGAAGCCAAAACCGCCAGCACAGCCGCATTCACTTCATCCGCGATCGATTTGAACTGCTCGACCAGATCAAGAGGGGGAATAGAATTCACGTCGTCACACCACGTTAAATTGGAAGTTGCTTCAGGCGATCGCAAGATCAACCCGAAACACTGATGTTAAATTTCTACTACTAATTTCCGCTCTAGTTCAGAGATGGTCGAGGCGATCGCGATGTTTCCGGTGGCGATCGAGTTGGCAGGCGCGGCAGCAAGTCAGGGCGCAGCACAGCGTGGATGAATGCCGCCTTGAGTGCAGACGTACTCGATTTGTTCGCGGCTGAGGTTGCGAACACGAGTGAAATCAACGCCTTTGAACCTCTGAGTCGCTTCGTATTGCGGGTCAGCTTGAATGAACTGGTTCGATCGTACTTTTGGCGCAGGCACAAAAATCGCGCCTTGAAAATCGGCTCCGTCCAAATTGGCTCCGCTGAAGTTGACGCCGCTTAAATCAGTTCCAGTCAAATTGGCGTTTTGCAAATTCGCGTTTGTGAAGTTGGCGTTCTGCAAATTCGCGGCGCTCAGGTCGGCACTGTCAAGATTGGCCTCGGTGAAATTGCTGCGAGACAAATCCGCTTCGCGCCAATCGGACTGGCTCAAGTCGGCACGGGTGAAGTTCGTCGCGATCGCCTGCGCCTGACTCATCATGCCTGCTTGCAAATTCACCCGCGAGAAATTGGCATTGCCCAAAGTTGCCCCGGTGAAGCTGCCGCGCTCCAAAACGGCCTGCTGCAAGTTGGCATCAACCAGACTGGCATTGCTGAAGTTGCCCGCGATTGATCGCACCTGGCTCAAATCGGCCTTGTTCAGCGTGGCGTTCGTGAGGTTAGCGCGATCGAGCCGCACCCGACTCAAGATCGCCCCGGTTAGATCGGCCTGCTTCAGTTCCGCGCCGCTCAAATCCGCGATCGCATCGTCGAATGTGCCCCAGCGATCGTCTGCGCCTCTGCCATAAAAGCGGCTGCTGCGGAAACTTGCGCCCCCCAGTTTTGCGCTGCGGAAATTCAGGCTCGACAAATCAATTTGATCGAGAACTAGCCGAAAGGCGGGCTGGCTGGTTTGTCCCAAATCGATGCGGCCAAAGTCGAGGCGCGGCAGTTGGCCGCTGTAGATGGTCAGGATTTTGGCGATCGCTGCTGCGTCGTTCGCAAGCGCAACGCCACCAGTCCGGCCTGCGGTGTGCCCTGCGCGGAAGCCAGTTCCGATCGCATCGCCTGATTGAGTTTTCGCAGAGCGGGCAGCGTCTCGGTTCCTGAACTGAGGAGGGCTTGCTCGATCGCGTTGAGCATCGCGGCACTGGTTTCTTGAGCGAGCAAATCGCTGAGCAAAGCAGGCGATCGCGGATCGTCGATCGAAGCCAAGGTCAACACCGCCGCTTGCCGTTCGGATGGGCGATCGCGGGTGGCAAGCTGATTGACGATCGCCAGAAACATCTGGTCGCGCTGCTGGCGAATGTTGCGATCGTTGGCTTGGCTTTGAACGTAAACGATCGTGCCGACAAACGTACTCAAGATCAAGCCAACGGCGACGATCAACCCGCCCACCAGCAGCGTCCCCGGATGACGACGCATCCACAGCCACAGCCCTTGCTGAGTCGGACGTGATTCGGGCTGAAGCACGATCGCCGTGATCGCGCCATCCACCCAGTCATCTGCCTCCATCACGACTGCCTGCAAAGGCGGTTCGGCAGGTTGCCAGATCGGGGAGAACGCATCGATCGCGTAGGTTCCAGCCAGTCGATCGTGTCCCGTCTGGCGGTCGCGATTTTGCAGAGCGATACCGTTCCGGGAGCGCAGAGCGATACCGTTCCGGGAGCGCAGAGCGATCGCCGCTTCTCCCACCATCAGCAGCGCACTCAAGCTTGCCAGAATGCCCAAACCGGGAAACGCACCGCTGTAGCGCCAAATCAAATAAGCCGTGCCGACGGGCAATCCCCAGCGGCCAAGACCTTCGCGCAGCAGCACTTTTGCCACTCCGGGAGGTGCGCCCGTTGCCGTCGTCACCTGAACGCCCAGCCAGCGCTTCGGAAGGGTGCTGCCCGTTTTGGCAAGGAGGTAAAGCTGCGATCCGGCAAGCACGATCGGCAAGACGATCGCCCCCGACCACAGCAAATTGGTGAGCGGCGCGACCTGCTGATTGTCGTCTCCGATCGGCATTGCCAGCGTTTGGGCGATCGTTTCCTCAGTGGCGCTCAAGACCGGATTGAGCGGCACGAGTTCTCCGGTGTGGTGCTTGGCGAGCATTCCCAGTTCCAGCGGCACGATCGCACTTGCAGCGACGAGGGTGATTTCGATCGCCCAAGCGCCAACTCTACGCAGACTCAGCGGCAAGTCGGCCAAACGATGCGATCGAACGGGCTGAGCGCTCTTGGTGCGAGCAGTTCCACCTCTAAAGTTGGACTCGCCATAAACCAACGCCTCTGGGTGCAACAAACACGGGTGCAACAAACAACCAGCCATCATGCCAACGAAAGCCAGCGAGGAGGAAAAACAAAGTTGCGATCGAATCTGCAAAAATTGTTTCAAGGTGCGATCGATCATTGCTCTGTCAATCATTGTCCTGTCAAAGGAGTGAAAGCTTCAAGAAAGCGAATGGCGTTCGCTACGATCAAAATGAATGGGTGTTGCAAAGCAAGCGAACCTCAAACTTGAACAAACACAACAAAAGCTGTGCGTATAGTGTAGCGGTCATTGGTCAAACTGCGATCACTTTTTCGTCAATTTCATCGCAGTTCAAATATTGCCTTTCGAGGGCAGTTCAATTGTTAAAAAACTGTTGTATTTCTTGCCTTGCTAATGAGTGAAACTTCTTCCTACCCCGATCGCTATCTGACGCTGATTGATGAAATCGTGCAAACCACGCTGAAAGGACAAATTCGATCGAAAGAGCAGGTTTATCAACTGCTGCTTGCCCAAGTTGAAACTGGAACCGGAGAAATTTTTGAGCGCTGCCTCGAATCGCGACTGAGCGAAACCCAAGCCCAAGCGCAAAGTGCAGACGAACTCAAACAGGCGAAGGCGCAACGCCGACTGCGAGCGATGCAAACGATTCAGGGCGAATGGCAGCGCTGGCAAACGGAAAATCAAGCCAGCCAAATTGTCCGCACGATCGCAACCGGAATTCAATCGAGCGAAGACGCGATCGCTGCCATTGTCCGCGCCCTCGATCCGAATCAGCCGCAGGCGATCGAACTGTCCCAGCTTCAACAGCTTGCCAAAACGTTAAGCCCCAATCCGGATTTTCCGACATCGCGATCGGATTGCAGCACGGACTCGAAGACTGGCGACGGCTGGAAGACCATCTGATTAGCTGGATGTATGACGCGCGATCGATCGGTTTTGCAGCCAGTACCGAGCAGCCAAACCCCTGGAAAACCTGGGCAAAACAAATCGATTGCGAAGCGCTCCCCGAAGGGTATCGCCCGCTGTTGCGATCGCTGTTTGAAACGTTGTCTCGCAACGAATCACCGAGCGACTGGATGAGCCGGACGGCGATCGACGCGGGCAGCTTTGTTGAACTGCTCGTGACGATGCAGCGCTTGCAGCAAGGCTTGGTGCGCTGGTTTGACAAGCAGTTGTATGACGCGAAATCGAGCGCGAAATTATCGATCGCCACGTATCTCGCCTTTGCCGTAATTTGGTCGCAGATGGCGGCTGGCTCCAGTCGATTTGCGGACGATTGCTTTCAGGTGACGCTGCAAATTCTCCGCAGCTTTGCCCAGCGCGACTACTTTCCTTTGTATGGCGGCGTCTTCGCCTCATTCTCCGGCGAAACGCTCCGGGACGCTTTAAGCTATCTCGATGAACCGCTCCGGCGGGCAGAAGGAACACAGGAAAAAGCCAGAATTCTAACCTTGCTGGGCTATTCGGCGCTAATTCAAGGCCGCCTCCGAGAAGCCGATGCGTTTCATCAGCAGGCGATCGATCTGGCGCGGGAAGCGGGCGATCGCGTCTGTGAAATCGCCAACCTCAACCACCTCAGCGCGCTGCCGTTGCCCAAATCGACTACGAAAGCGCGATTCGCTACGGGCAAAGAGCCGTTGTGCTGAGTCGGCAGGCGGGCGATCGAATCGGAGAAGCCAACGCCCTTGCGAATTTGGGCTATGGCGAAGTGTTACAGGCACAGCAAAGCGAATATCCCGACCCGGATCGCTACGAAAGCGCGATCGGCTTTTTGGAGCAGGGCTTGAAGCTGGCCGAACGACAGCGCGATCGCGCCAGTCAAGCGCTCTGCCACAGCAGTTTAGGCATTGCGTATGTGGTTTGGAGCGATCGGAACTGGCGATCGAACAGCTTGGGCGCGGTTTGCAGGCGGCACAGTTTATCGGAGATTTGTATCTGCAAGGCTTGAATCTGGCCTATTTGGGTGAAGCCTATTGGCAGCAGAAAAATTCGCAGCAAAGCATTTTGACCGCAAGTTTGGGAATGTATTTGCTGGAGCAAAGCGGCTCGAATGGCTGGCGACAATCTGCCGGACTGCTAACGGTTTGGCAGGGTCAACTCGGTGAGGAAAACTTGATGAAATTGCTGGAGCAAAATCGAGCGGCGATCGTCTCAGTGATTGGTATCGATGGTTATGATCATCTGCCCGAACTGATACGGCAATATCAGCAGTAACCCCACTTGCGAAACTGTCACAGATTCAGCCACAGGTCAAATTAGCCTCGATACGATCGAACTGTAACAAGAATTCTTACCAACCAATGGCAATCCGACCGTTCAACTGGTTCGCCCTTCCAACCGCCATCGCCCTTGCCCTCGGACTGTCTGGAACTGCGATCGCCAATCCCATCCAAACGCCGCTTAGCTCAAATGTTGTCGTCAACGGCAGCGCCAACGGCGGACAATCCGGTCAGTGCGGCTATGTTTCCAGCACACCCACGCAGGTCGTTCAAGTCACCGAAGACTTCACCTCTCTCCGCTTCAGCGTTCAGGGCAGGCGGCCAGCCGACGCTGAGTGGTGACGGGGCGGCGGACGGACGCAGTGCGTGATTGGCCGATCGCTTCTCAGGCGGCGCGATCGAAATTCCCGGCGTTTGGGAGCGCGGTACTTATTCGGTTTTTGTGGGCGATCGCACTCAGGGCAGTCACCCGTTCACGTTGTCAATCACGCAGGGCAACTAAGCGTGTTAGGCTGCGACTGCCCAGCAGGTGGACTCAATGAACAGCAACGATGAGGCGATCGCGCAACTCGAAGAACAACTGCGACAGGCGATGCTTTCGAGCGAC